>CBEPPX010000176.1:0-4871 GCA_965511205.1 uncultured Ignavibacteriales bacterium
AGAGATTGCATTAAGTTAGTTGCATAAACCATCCAGCCCTTTATTGGATATGGTTTTCCAGTGATAGTAGCTTCGCGAATTCCGGTTGAAATTAATTCACCCTTAGCAAAGGGATATTTATCATCGGGATTATCAACTGTTTCTCTTTCCGGTTCAGGGTAGGGAGGATAAGGATATTTTGGAACGCTGTATTTTGCAGGAAAATAAAATCCGCCTTTTCTTCCCCAGCTTCCCAATAGTGCATTCAGCAAAGCGATTGCTCTGCTACGCTGCGAATCATCACCATACCATGTTGTGTGTCTTCCCGGATGAATTAAAGTAGCCGGTTTATAACGAGCCATCTCCTGTGCAGTCGCTCTGATTAAATCCGGCTCTATTCCTGTTTCGGGATAAGCCCATTCCGGAGTATACTTAGATATTAATGCAGCAAACTGCTCGAAGCCGAAGCCGTACTTTATAACATATTCTACATCATAAAGTTTTTCTTTAACTATCACATTCATCCAGGCAAGAAGTAGTGCAATATCAGTTCCCGGTTTTATTGGCAAATAATATTTTGCCTTACCAGCTGCAACAGAAAATCTCGGGTCAACAACAATAATTGATGATCCTTTTTCAATTGCCTCGGCAAATTCCTGAACCTGCGTGTTGTGCATATTCTCACCAAGATGTGAACCAATCAATACGAGGCATTTACTGTTTTTAATATCAGTTCGTTCGGGTGAACCAACAATATCTCCAAAAGTAAGCTCAAAACCTGTTTCTCTTGGTCCGCGGCATTGTGCAAAAGAGGGAGCTGTAATATTTCTCGAACCGAATGCTTGAAGCGTGTGTTTAAAAAATGTACCGCCAACACCATGGCTAAAGAGCGCCATCGATTCAGGTCCGTATTGTTTTTTTATTTTCTGCATTTTTTCAGCAATGTAATCAATGGCCTCGCCCCAGGTTACTTCAACCCATTCTTCTTTTCCCCTACTGCTTTTTCTGATTAACGGAGATTTTAATCTTTCATTATTAAAATGAGCACTCACACCGCCTGTTCCCCGCGGGCAGAGTCTTCCTTTACTTAAAGGATCATTGGGATTGCCTTCAAGCTTCCAAAGTTTTCCATCTTTTAAGTAAGCAATTGCACCGCATTTCCAAAAACATATATCGCAGTAAGTCGGAATTTTTTGTATACCTTTTACTGATTTCTTATTTATCTCATCAACCCCTTTAAATATTGTTTTAGCTGATCCGGTAACTACTGCTGCGGTTGCAATTGTTGCCCCGGATATTTTTAAAAATCTTCTTCTAGAGAGGGAGTTCATGCAATCCTCGAAATATTTTTTATAGAATCTTTAATTTTTTCACAATCAACAAAATTTTTATAAACATCACATTCTCTGCAGCTTTTATTTTCGCAAATTGTACCGGGATGCGGAAAAGACCAGCAGGGATGTGAATGACCCGCATACGCCTGGCATTTGCCGCGGTTTTCTTCAGAGCAATTAACAATATCCCAGCAGGGAATAAGCGAATACATTGCGAGTATTCCATTAATGCTTATCTTCTTTTCAGTAATTGCACTTCTTACACATTCAATTCTTTCGATATCCGCCCTGGAATAAAGGCGATGCTTAGAGGATTTTTTAAAGGGAAGTAGCAAACCTTCTTTTTCATACAAGCGCAACGTTTGTACAGAAACGTTTAACAAATTTGCTGCAGTGCTTATTGTAAAAAGTGGTTCATGATATCTACTGTCTATATTCATATCTGCTTTTATAATTGTTAGTAACTGTTATTACCAAAAAATCTGCCAATTGAAAATGTAGATTTATATTGAAAAAATAGAATTATTTTGTAAAATGTTTTTCAGGATTAAGAATGGAGTGAGTTATTGTTCTCGATTATTAGGATTACTAAAGTGAAGTTATTTATTGCGTAGGAACAATTGCTTCGTGACAATTGAGGTATAAAGTATTTTCTATCTAATCCCAACGCGGTAAAAGGCAGGAAGATGAAACTTGCTCTATAATATTTTCAAAATCTACTAACGATTCATTCATTACATCAGAATCATCTTCGTGGCAAGTTAAGCATGCACCAACAGTTAATATATTTCTTTGCTCTTTTATATTAAAGGGACGCACATTTTCTCTTGTTGAAAATGGTTTGATACCTTTACGCAAAAAACCAATCCAGGCATCTTCCGGTAAGCTATCATATTTATTTAAAGGAAATAAAGGATTAAAATTCCACGTACCAAATTTTCCCTCTTTGCTGTAAGTCAGTTCACCTCTTCCGTAACCAATGGCTACAGGATTAATGTGGCAGGATTTGCAAGAACGGCTTTCTTTTACAATTGTGTGTGCAACGGTCGGTGCATATAATCTTTTAAATATTTCTTCACTGTTATCATTTTTATCAATTGAAATTATCATTCCGGGAATAAAGGTTTCGATTGATTCTTTTGCATCAATCGCTCTTACACCGAGAGTTGGCGGTTCTGCAAAAAAGTTGGATGAATGTTCAATCCAATCTCCTTTAGTTTCTTTTCTCTCTAAAAGATCATAACCAACTTCATTCGGGTTATATTCTGTATGGCAGCCAACACAGTGCGAAACCCATTTTGTATGGCAGCTATTACAGAAAAGACGCGAGTGCGCTTTTCCTTCTGTGCAAATTGATATAGGCGGATTTAAAACTAACGAATCGCTCTTATTTTTTGTAATCAAAAATGGTTTGGTCTTTTCATTTATAAAAGTATTAAGCAGGGGATAGTTTGAATCATTTGTAACTAAATACTCCAATCCTTCTCTTTTTGACTTCCGGATATCTTCAATCTTTTTCGATTCACTATCCAGTTCATCTGATAAAACAGTTTTTGGTTTTGAAGTTAAATGACAATCAATACATTGCACTTTTACCTGGTCTTCTTCATGCAGATAATAATTACCATCACCCATTACTTCCATTGCAGTATGACAATCAATACAATCCATCCCTTTTTTGTGATGAACATCTTCCACTGTTTTTTGAAAAACTCTTCCATCCATTAATACTCTGTACTGCTCATCCATTTTATTTATCTCTTCAGGGAGTAATTCTGTTTCAAACCATCCCTCATAGTTTGTAGAAATTCTTCCTGAACGGCTGTGGCAACCAAAGCAATGCTCGTTTGATATGCTTAGAGATAATTGAGGATGATGAATGGGAAGAGCAGGATTTTTGCTTTTAGAATTCTGGTATTCAAGAAGTTCTGCAAAAGATTTTCGATTATAATTTAAATGACACGCAAGGCAGCCGCCTCCGCGGGATAGTTCGTTTATAGGTCCAACTTCTTCTTTTATTCCACCAAGATGGCAGGAAGCACAAAGATTACGCAAATGCTTATCAGCAGGGGAGTGACCAATTTCTGCAATAATGGAAAACTTGGTTGGTGTTTCAAATTCATCAAAAATAAATCTGTTTACGCTAACAATTCCGCTCAAAGTAGTCATCAAAGATTTATCAACTCTTTCAGCAATCCCCGGATGACATTGTACCGTTCCACAACTTATCTTTGCATCAGCAAGATCGCCGGGAATTAACAACATATTTCTATGAGCTAAATCTTTAAGTAAAGTAAACGGATTTCCGCTATGACATGAAAAACATCCAATTGCTTCTGGATTATGCGCAGGGGAAAAACCTTTTACGTTGGAATGGCACAACAAGCATCCTTCTCTTCTCCCTAAAACAACAGGGATTTCTTTATCACTTAAAAGTTGGTCTTCAACTGCAAATAAATTTTCAAATGGCTCAATGGAAAAAGTTATAACGGAAGGATTTTCCCACGGTAAAATAAACTTCCAGTTTTCACCTCTAAAGAAAAAACCAATAATGATTAAGACTATATATAAAAGACTGACTGAGAGTAAAATCTTCTTAGTAAATTTTGAATATTTCTCTTTTAGTTTTGGAATTGAATAAAAAGCAATCATTAAAAGAAAAATAAATATGATAACCCAGATTGGTTGAGGAAGCCAATAAAAAATTTCCTGGAATCCTAAAAAGTACCACGGTCCTTTGATTATTTGATTTCTGCCATCGTGAAGAGATGGCATGAATATAAAACTGAAAAATATAATTCCAAATAAAGATGAAACAAACGTTGAAGTTTTTGTCCAGAATAACTTTGCATGCTCAACAATAATAATCCATAAAAATATTGTTGCCGTGGCAATGTGGTTTACATATAATATTTGCAGATCATCTTCTCTTCCTAAAAGAGTAAAAGAAAGTGTGTTACCAATTAATGGAATTTGTTTAATGAGTGAACTTAAAATTCTGAATGCCTGTAAACCATCAGCATCACCTTTAAGAATAAAACCTGAAAGCATTATATAAAACGTTACAAGCAGTGATATTGTTAAGCGAATCCATACGCCTTTATTAACTTCAACTTCTGTTGATCTTCTTAAATGATCGAAGATATGTAGAAGAGTTAAGATTAAAAATAACTGTGCGCTCCAGTAGTGCAGGTTTCTAAAAAATACTCCGGCAGGATTTGTTAAAAGAATTAGCGAAAGCGAATCGTAAGGGTTCGCCACATCATAAGGGAGAGCAAGCAGCACACCTGAAATAGCAGCTATAATAAAGGATGAAAATGCAATAGTTCCAAAAGGAGTTCTCAAAAAGTAAGATGTTAGTTTCTGCTTTGTAGTATTTTTAGAATTATCTTCAGGCATCGAAAATAATTATCTCTTTTGTTTTCGGATCAGTTTTGTAACTTAATATTTTTAGTGATGCAGTTGCTGGACCTTTAATAACATTACCATTAAGATTAAATTGTGAACCATGACAGGGGCAGATCAATTTATCATCTTCAAGATTATTAATCTTACATC
>CBEPPX010000177.1:0-4864 GCA_965511205.1 uncultured Ignavibacteriales bacterium
CGATTACCGTCCTTTTATAATTGCTGATGCCGATACTGGTCACGGAGGCGAAGCTCATGTTAGAAATCTTATCCGCAGGTTTGTTGAAATTGGTGTTCCCGGTTATCACATTGAAGATCAAAAGCCGGGTGTAAAAAAATGCGGTCACCAGGCAGGTAAAGTTTTAGTTCCCCATTTTGAACAAATCAAACGGTTAAACTCCGCACGCTTTCAACTTGATGTTATGAATGTTCAGGGTATTATAGTTGCCCGCACAGATGCTGAATCAGCTACTTACCTTGACGGCAGGGGAGATGAAAGAGATCATCCATTTATACTTGGAGCAACAAAAGTAGGTATTCCAAGTTATAAAGTTGCTTATTTAGCCATCTTAAAAAAGTTTTTTGAGAAAGGTGTAGAAGAGTTAAATGGTCATCTGGTCTATCAAATATCTGAAGGAGCTTATACAGTGGCTAACACCTGGCTAGAAAACCTCGGAATAATGTCACTCATCGATGAAAGTCTAAACGATTTCAAACAAAGCAATTCATTAACTGTAGAACAATTACTTGATAAAGTGACTACAAAGTTTCTGGATATCTGGCAAATGGAAGCTGGTATGAAGACATATGGGGAGGCAGTTGCTGATGTTATGAAGTTTCATATCGATGAAGGTGAAGAATACGAATTGTCAATTGACGAATGGCAGAAACTTGTTGATACACTTTCTTACCGCGAAGCAAAAGAAAAAGCAAAATCGATGGGGATTAGTATAATTTGGGATTATGAGTTACCCAGAACACCGGAAGGATATTACCAGATACAGGGTGGAATTAAATATGCAATTGCAAAATCCATTTCCGTTGCTCCTTTTTCGGATATACTCTGGATGGAGACAAAAACAGCAAACCTGGAAGATGCAAAAGAATTTGCCGATGCAATTCATGCTGTTTACCCGGATAAGATGTTAGCTTACAACCTTTCTCCTTCTTTCAATTGGGATACAACCGGGATGACTGATGAAGAAATGACTCAATTTCCAAAAGAACTTGGTAAGCTGGGATATGTTTTTAACTTTATTACATACGGCGGTCATCAAATAGACGGTTTAGCAGCTGAGGAGTTTGCAACTGCTCTTAAGGAAGATGGTATGCTTGCATTAGCAAGGTTACAGCGAAAATTAAGATTAATTAATTCACCCTATAAAACTCCTCAAACTTATGTAGGCGGACCACGTTCAGATGGCGCTTTAATGGCATCCACAGGACGTACTGCTACCACGAAGGCAATGGGAAAAGGTTCAACGCAATTTCAACATCTTATTCAAACAGAAGTTCCGCAAAAACTTCTCGAAGGATGGTTGAAAGAATGGTCTGAACATTATAAGATTTCTAATAATCTACGCATTAAACTCCGTCCGCATACTGCCGGTTCTGAGTTGCTTGCTTTAACTATCACAGATGATTCAGATTCGAAAGTTGCCAATGTTATTTTCACTTCAATTCAGGATAGGAGAGAACGAACATTTTTATCTGTGAGAGACCAAAATACATTTAAGGAAGAATTTCGTAAAAAAAGATTGATGACATTAGTTCATCTGTTTTTAATTCACCGCTATAAATGTGTTTCGGTTCATTATGTTACTCCAACTGACGATAACGAGAAACAAACAGAGAAGATGAAACACTTAGGTATTTATAAAGAGGTTAACACTGAAGTTGGTCATATAATAGTTGCAAAAGTTAATTCAGATTATATTAAAGAACTTCTTAACAAAGATCAGGTAGAACTGAAAAAACTTATTACTAAGGGTTAATAGTTAAATAGACTGTATTGATGCGCGCAGAAGTTATGGGTTAAAAATTTTAAATTAAAATCCCATTCCCAATCCAACAGCGAAAGTGGTTATTTCAGGAGAAGTTGCGATGTTACTCGATATTATAAACATTCCATCCAAATAATTTAACCACAATCCCACACCGTAGGAAGGATGCCATTTTTTCGAATCTTCACCAGCAGCCCAAACTTTTCCGGTTTCTACAAATACATTTATTCCAAATTTACTTCTAAGAATTAGATCTAGGTGAGCAATAAACATTCTTAATTCTGCTTGTCCGAATAATGCTGCATCGCCTGAAAATCTATCCTGGTTATATCCCCTTATACTTTCAATTCCGCCAATTGTTGCTCCAGCATAAAATGGATATTTACCCCACACTTTTTCTCCACTTGCTCGTAACGCTAATGTGAGCCAAGTTATAGAGGGGTGAGTAACAAATCCCCGCAGATCAAAATTAGATTGATAGTATGATTCAGGAGTATTAAATATAGCAGGAAAAATTGAACCGCCTAATGAAATAAAATATCCGTTTGTTGGAAACTCAATATTATCTCTTCCTTCAAATTCAATTCCTAAATGAATTCCTAATGTATTAAGAATGTCTGTTCCGTAATCGCCATATCTAAAACGGGTAAGAAGCGTATCGCTATCTAGAGAAGTGTTTGTTCGAATGAAAGACAAACCGATGTTTCCTGTTATGCTGCTGGTAAGATCATAAAACATCGTTGGAAATAATGTTAACAAGCTCTGATCAACTTCATAAAAATCATTTTCTTCCAACTCACTATCGAAATTAGTTTCATTACCGTATCCAAAATAGCGTGTTATCAATTGCTCTGTACCACCAATAACCAGATTTAATCTTCCATTTCTAACTAAAGAATAAAAATCACCCCGGTATGCTACAGTTCCCTTTCCGAACTGTGTTGCATAACTAAGAAATAATTCCTGCTTATATTCCTGTGGTACTTCTCTAAAGTTGTATTTATGCAGCTGCAAACCGCCCCCAAATATAAATCCGTCATCGGCATTATACCCAATTTTAGGAATAAAGATCCAGTTATATCCTCTATCTAAAAATGATGGTTCGAATTTTTCAGAATCATCCTTGGGTTCCGGTTCCAGCAGATTGTCGAACACTGTACCAGCGCCCCCATGTACGACTGTTTTCTTTCCACTATCATAAAATATTGTTCTATTTTCTACAGAATGAAAAGGTGTTATCGAGAGGAAGTAACCATTAACGATAGATTCATCTTTTAGCTCATCCTTTCCATTACCTCCTATAATTCTTATAAGAGGACTGTAATCACACTCCCCTTTTATAACAGCGATATCATCACCGTCATTCATATGAATTCTTAGATCGATAGTAATTTCATTATTAAATATTTTATGGAATAGCGGCTCTCCTTTTTTCTCTCCAGATTTTTTATCCCTTTTATAGATAGTTATTTCAGTATTTTTATCATCTATTCTATTTACAACTACAAAATCATTTTTAGTGCTGCAAAAAACATCTGCATACTTATTTAAACGGTAATAAAATTCATCAGATGCTTCAATTATTTTATCCCTGCGAGATTTTAATTTTGTCTCAAGTTCTTCGACACATAAATCATAAATTTCCAGCGGCAACTTTTTCAGAGCACTATCAATAACCGCATCTGTAATTCTATCCTTAATAAATATTGTAACAGAATCCCACGTGGGCTTATCCAATTCAGTTAGAACTCTGCGGTCTAAATGCTTTCCGTTCCAAGTCAAATCTTCCATCTGTGGATAATCATATCCAAAATTATTAAATGGCGGAACCAGGTAAGCAGCTATGAAAGGAAAAATCCCATCATATTTTGAGAATACCTGATCACGGTCTCGCGGTATTGGATACCACCCTTCTCTCTCATTCTCACTATACTTTACCCATCTCCACTGATCCATATGTCGATCCCAATCACCGAGAAGAATATCAATCAATCTTGCTTTCAGCAATGCCGTTGAATTAATTTTTTGGTTTCGCTTTTCCTCCAAATAATTTAGTAGTTTATATGTACCCTTAACATTAATAGCTCCATTGAAACCAGGTTTACCATTTTCCCCTTCGCTCGGATGAATTTCTATAAATCCAAGTAACCCGCCGAACTCTTGCCGGAACTCACCAAGCCTTTCATCATCAGGGAGGAAGACTAAATATGGTTTGGCTTCAATCAAACCAACTGCATCGAGAAAAGTAGAGACAACAAATGGAGCCATTGGGTTTGCTGTACTTATTTGATCCTGCACAATGTCATCTGCAAATGTTTCCTGCAAATCTGGTGGTAATATATTCGAGGGGTCTTTCGCTACTGAGCGGAATTTCCATATTTGTCCATTCTTACTTCTAAACCGTAATGATTTTGTCTGCTGCCCTCCTCCCCTTTTTATTGGTGCGATTCCCCCATCAAAATTATTCAGATCAAGAATTTCAACTTTTATGGGAGTCGTCCAAACATCTCTCCAGTGCGCCCCGAAGAAAAATTCGTGTAGCCATCCTGCTTCATACTGAGCTCCTGGTTTTATAGTTATGTATTCTTCTGCCGTATTTTTTTGAGCGAATGCAGAATTAATCAAAATAAAAAAAACCAAGAGTGCAATTTTATTATATGAACTTAAATTCATTTACAAACCCATTCTTGCTCTCAAATAAAATGAAGTTCTTTCTGGCGATATACCAACTGTAAAAGAAGTGTTAATTGTGCTCTCAATTATAGATAGCCAAACACCCCCGCCAAAAGCAGGGTGCCATTTTGTGGAATTTTCTCCATCAACAAACACCCTTCCTGTCTCACCAAAAAAGTGTATACCAAATTCCCCAGGTAAATATATACTGAATTTGGAGATGAGCAAACGTAATTCAGCTTGTGTAGATAAAGAAGCGTCTCCCGAAAACCTTTCCCTCGAATATCCACGAAGATTATTTTTTCCACCACGGAAAGCTGCAAATTGAAAAGGATATTTTGAACCCCAAACTCCTTCTCCGCTTGTTCGCAGCGCCAAAGTATAATT
>CBEPPX010000178.1:0-4849 GCA_965511205.1 uncultured Ignavibacteriales bacterium
AATCGTTAGATGTTGTAAGAGAATTTTGGAAATTTACTGTAAACCTGGAAGTCAAAATAAGTATATCATTTGGAAATATTATGCCATTGGTAACCAATAAATTAGAGATTGTTTCGATGTGCTTCCCTACAGCTTCAAGTGTATAAGTAGGTTGAGTGGCAGCTTGGGCAATAGATTCATTAAGTTTTAGATAGAGTTTAAGTTTTTCCTTATAAAGATTTTGCTTTATGACTTCTTTCGATTCAAGCTTTTGATATAATATATTCGTATAAACTCCAGCAATATATGTAAGAATTAGAATTACGATTTCTATTACTTTTATTTCCATTGCTTTCTCCTTGCTAAATAATTATTTACGAAGATATGGATCGTAGCTTGGAATGGCAACTAAACAAGAAACAATGTCTATTGTTTCCTAATAGATAAAGTATCATCTTGACTATTGTTACTCAATCTTATTGAGATTATCTGATATAAAAAACGGTTAGGGGAATCATTTTAAACAATCCAAAATAAAGCGATTATACTTATCTTCTCACTATAATGATTTTGCTGGAATTATTACGCTGTCAGACTATGAAGTATCCAGAAGTAAATTTTAGAGACGGGGAAATGGGGAAAATTGATTTGTAGACTAATGAAAAAGATAGGAAATGTCCTCATAAGTGTCCTCATCAAAAAAGAAAACCCTTGTAACTTATTTAATTACAAGGGCTTATTCTTTTAAGTGGTAGCGGGGACAGTCCGCCGCGGCGGATTGAACCTGCAATACTATTTCTCAAGAATCTTCTTCAAATATTCTCTGCCAACTCCCGTCTTAAGCCATTTTTCCCTTTTCAGTGCTTCAGTTTTATTATCAAACTCTTCCTTATATAACAATTTCCAATTTGTTCCGCGCTTTGTCCAAAATGACAGAGCTTTAATATTATGTTCAACTAGTCTTCTATCAAGATTCTCAGTCATCCCTGTATAGTGAAATCCCTCTTCACTTTTTATAACATATACATAATAATTCATAGCTTTAAAATAAAAAACCCCAACTTTTGTTGGGGAATTTTATTTTGTAGCGGGGACAGGACTTGAACCTGCAACCTTCGGGTTATGAGCCCGACGAGCTACCAATTGCTCCACCCCGCGATGTAAAATTTTTAAGAACTCATTTTAAAATTCAGGGTGCAAATATAAACATTCTCGCCTGCGATGTCAATTATGTTTAATTTACCTAACTAAGAAATGAATATCGCTCTTTAAACTTCACCATCATCAAAGCTGGAAGTAACCCCATCGATAGTCTGCGAGCGTACGTGGATTTCATTCAATTTTTGAATTAGTCGCAGGATTATTTTTCTTTTGTCATCAACCAACTCATCCATAAAAGTCTTTACCTCGGGTATTCCGCATTCATCAACCATACCCTCGTAAAATTTTACCATTGCGGTTTCTTTCCGCAGTGCTTCATTTAAAGAAGTACAAGTATTTTTACAGGCGTGATTGCAATCGGCAATATACTCTGCCATTTTTAAACCCATATTTTAGGTGAATAAAAATCAAGCTGATACCTTTTCTGTTTCAATTATAAGTTCCTTACCACGGGCAAGAGCTTTTTCATTTACAGGAATTAGTTTATGGCGATGTTCCGGTAATACCTTCTTCAATGTATTTACAATTGTGTCCATACTAACAATCGGTATTTTTTCAAGGAATGCACCCACCAGTATCATATTTGCAACCTGTTTCACTTGCAGTTTATCAGCTTCTTCAATAGCTGGTATACAAACAATATCAATATCATTGCGCGTTGGAGGATTAATAATTGTAGACTTTTCATACATTAGTAATCCGCCTGGTTTAACAGCACTCTCAAATTTATCTAGTGATGGTTGGTTAAGTAAAATGGCTGTATCAAACCGGGAAATAATTGGTGAGCTAATTCTCTTTTCAGAAACAATCACAATACAGTTTGCTGTCCCTCCCCGCATCTCAGGTCCGTAAGAAGGCATCCAGCTAACTTCTTTACCTTCAGTCAATCCTGCGTAAGCAATAATTTGTCCCATCGAAAGGACTCCCTGCCCTCCAAATCCGGCAAAAATTATTTCGTGAGCTTTGTGCATTTTAGATTTCCTTTATTAGCATTAAAAATTATTTGGCAACTTCTGGTTTTTTAAGATCGCCAAGCGGGTAAACCGGGAACATTTCATCTTCAATATATTTTATTGATTCAACCGGGGTCATCTTCCATCCTGAAGGACAATTGGAAACAACTTCAACAAAACAAGTTCCCTTCTTTTCCTTCTGGTAATTAAAAGATTTTACAAAAGCTTTCTTCAGCTTTCTAACAGCATTAGCAGTATGAACTGCCTGGCGGGTAATGTAATAAGCGCCGGGCAACTGAACGAGCATATCTGCAATTTTTAAAGGATGCCCAACCGATGCAGTTTCTCTTCCGTAAGGTGAAGTTGTGGTAACCTGACCAACTAATGTGGTTGGAGCCATCTGTCCGCCGGTCATTCCGTAAATACCGTTGTTTACAAACACCATCAAGATGTTTTCTCCCCTGTTAACGGTATGAATTGTTTCTGCAGTACCAATTGCTGCAAGATCTCCATCACCCTGGTATGAAAAAACATATTGCTCCGGTAAAACTCTTTTAATTCCTGTTGCAACAGCCGTCGCCCTGCCATGAGCAGCTTCCTGCATATCAACATTCATATAATTATAGGCAAACACCGAACATCCAACTGGTGCTACGCCAATTGTTTTATCCTGTATATCCAATTCCTGTATGACTTCCATTAACACCCTGTGCACCACACTGTGCCCGCACCCGGGACAGTAATGGAAAGGAACATCGGTTAATGTATCAGGTCTGCAATAAACCTGGTCCATTCCTTCTGCTTCCGGTGGAAAGTCTAAAGTTGATGGTCTTTCAATCGACATAATTATCTCCTATTTATAAGCCTTTGGCTTAAACTTGAGGTACACTTTGTTTTTCAATTATCATTTCTATTTCTTCAACTATATCTTCAGGAGTTGGAATCATTCCTCCCATTCTACCTTTAAAATAAACCGGAACTTTACCTTCAACTGCCAGCTTAACATCCTCAACCATCTGCCCGGCATTCATCTCAACGGACATCATAAAATCTACTTTATCTGCAAGTTCTTTTAATCTTTCATAGGGATATGGATAAAGCGTTATCGGTCTGTGCAATCCAACTTTAATACCTTTTTCACGAGTAATATCAACTGCCTTCTGGCAAATCCTTGATGATAAACCGAACGCAACAAGCACTATATCAGCATCATCAATCATAATTTCTTCGTAACGAACTTCCTTCTGAATTTGTTTATATTTTTCCTGAAGTTCATGATTAACTTCTTCCATCTTTTCAGGTTGAATAAACAAGGAAGTTATTATGTTATGATCCCTTGATTTAGGTTTACCGGTAGTAGCCCACGGTGTTTTTGGTTGTTCAAGCGATCCTTCCTCAGGCAGCACAACTTTTTCCATCATCTGTCCAAGCGCACCATCTGTTAAAATCATTGCAGGATTTCTATATTTTTCTGCAAGCTTGAATCCATCAAAAACAAAATCTGCCATCTCCTGAACTGAAGAAGGAGCAAGAACAATTAAGTGATAATCGCCATGCCCGCCGCCTTTTGTTGCCTGGAAATAATCTCCTTGCGATGGTTGGATAGTACCTAATCCTGGTCCACCACGCACAACATTAACAACAAGACATGGAAGTTGTGCAGAAGCAATATAAGAAAGTCCTTCCTGCATCAAACTTATTCCGGGGCTGGATGATGATGTCATAACTCTTGCACCAGCACCTGCAGCTCCATAAATCATATTGATAGAAGCAATTTCACTTTCTGCTTGAAGTACTAAACCATGGCGTTTGGGTATTTCCCGTTCAAGGTATTCGAGAATTTCTGATTGAGGAGTGATGGGATAACCAAAGTAGGCATCGATGTTAGCGCGTATGGCAGCTTCAGCCAGAGCTTCGTTTCCCTTCATTAACCGGGCTTCACTTTTATTATTTTTCTTTTCTTCCATAGTTAAAAACCTTTATGCAAAAATTAGTGTTTCCAGTTTAGCCGGCTTTTTTTTCTTCAGCTTTTTTTGCGGGTTTTGGCTGCCGGTAAACAGTTATTGCTGCTTCCGGGCAAACAAGTGCGCAGTTTACGCAACCAGTACAGTTATCCTGTATCAATTCTACAAACCTATAACCCTTATCGTTAAATTGTGTGGATAATTGAAGTCCATCCTGGGGGCAGGCGATTATGCAAAGCTCGCAACCCTTACATATCTTGCCATCAATTTCAACTGTTCCTTTAATCATATTACTGTTTGATTAATGATGAAAAATACTTTTTGCTGTTTGGTTGGCGCAATATATATGCCAGCACAAACGATGCTTTAATCTGAATTTAAGCAAAATTCATAACAAATATTATCATTTTTAAGAAGATCGGATATTTTATTATTCCTAATTTCGAGAAGCGGTAAAAAGGGGCTAATTTGAAGTTACAATTCTAATTCGCTAATTATTTCCATTGCATCCATTAATTCGGAAAAGGGAGTTAACAGTTTAATTTCATTCATTACATCATTCTTACCCGGCTTGATCGCCGAAGTTATTAATGCATGATCAATTCCACCAAGGTGAAGTGCGGTAGATTTTTTGGAAAATATGAATGGATGAAGTCCTTTTTCTTCCAGGCATTGTTTAATAAATTGAACCTGGATTTCATCAAACGTTCCATAAACTTTTGCAAGACCCTGGTAAGTTTCAATGTTTTCATGTTCATTACATAAAAAAACATCCTTGCCTGCGTATCCACA
>CBEPPX010000179.1:0-4825 GCA_965511205.1 uncultured Ignavibacteriales bacterium
GTAAAACAATACCAGGTAAATGTTGATCCTACTAAACTTGCTTATTACAACATCCCTCTTCAAAAAGTTAAAATGGCGATAAAGCAAAGCAATAATGATGTTGGCGGAAGACTTCTTGAAATGGGTGAAATGGAGTACATGGTTCGAAGCCTGGGTTATATAAAAAGTGTAGAAGATCTAGAAAAGATTTCGGTTGGCGGATCATCAAATACTGGTACACCAATATATCTCAGAGATATCGCGACCGTTAATATCGGTCCTGAACTGCGCAGAGGTCTTGCGGAATGGAACGGCGAAGGAGAGACAGTAGGCGGAATAGTTGTAATACGTTTTGGTGAGAATGCCCTCGCCGTGATCGAGAGGGTTAAAGAAAGGTTTGAAGAGTTAAAAAAATCTTTACCCGATGATATTACAATTGATGTTGCCTACGATCGTTCAGGATTGATTGAGAGTGCGATTGATAATCTAAGCAGCAAGCTGATTGAGGAGACAATAATTGTTGCACTGATTATTATTGCTTTCCTTCTTCATGTGCGAAGCAGTTTCGTTGCGATATTCACACTTCCAACCGCAGTACTCATTTCATTTTTGATTATGAGACTGCAAGGAATTAATGCTAATATTATGTCCCTTGGCGGAATTGCAATTGCAATTGGAGCAATGGTGGATGCTTCAATCGTTATGGTGGAAAATGCTGCATCTCATCTTTCGGCTGAACAAGATAAACCATTAAAGGAAAGAAAGCAGCACTGGGCACTGATATTGCAATCTGCAAAGGAAGTGGGACCTTCTATCTTTTATTCACTGGTTGTAATTACAGTTTCATTCCTTCCCGTCTTTACACTTGAACAGCAGGAAGGAAGATTATTCAGACCGCTTGCGTTTACGAAAACCTATGCGATGGCTGGCGCGGCAATACTTGCGATAACAATTGTACCTGTTTTAATCGGGTTTTTTGTACGCGGTAAAATAAGAAAAGAAGAAGATAATCCTATAACAAAATTACTTATTAAGCTTTATCATCCTGTTGTTGATTTTGTTATGAAACGGAGATGGTGGGTAATGGCTGCTGCTTTGTTAATAGTTCTTGCTACATATATTCCTTTTTCAAAACTTGGCTCTGAGTTCATGCCGCCGTTGTATGAAGGTGATTTGCTTTATATGCCAACAACATTACCAGGTATATCTATTACAAAAGCAAGGGAAATTCTTCAGCAGACTGATAAGATCATAAAATCATTTCCTGAAGTTGAATCTGTTTTCGGAAAAATAGGAAGGGCTGAAACTGCAACAGACCCGGCTCCGCTTACAATGATTGAAACCACGATCCGTTTGAAACCGCAGGATGAGTGGCGCGAAGGGATGACTCCTGAAAAGCTTGTAGAAGAAATGAACAATGCTGTACAGATACCCGGTTTAACAAACGCGTGGACGATGCCGATTAAAACAAGAATTGATATGCTTTCAACCGGGATTAAAACTCCTGTTGGAATTAAAATTGCCGGACCTGATTTAAATGTACTTCAGGATTTAGGAAAACAAGTTGAAGAGTTGATGAAAACCGTTCCGGGAACAAGATCGGCTTATGCTGAAAGATCTGTTGGTGGAAATTATGTTGATTTTGAAATTGACCGCGATGCGATAGCGCGTTACGGATTAACCGTGGCAGATGTGCAGGATGTGTTTATGTCTGCAGTAGGTGGAATGAACATCACTAAAACAGTTGAAGGATTGGAAAGATATTCTGTTAATCTTCGTTATCAACGTGATTATAGGGAAAACATAGATGCGTTACAGCGTGTTTTAGTTTCACTTCCCAAAGGAGGAAGCATCCCGCTCGAACAGTTAGGTAATCTCGTTATTAAAAAAGGTCCGCCTATGATCAAATCAGAGAATGCGAGACCAAATACCTGGGTGTATGTAGATTTGAAAGGTGTTGATGTAGGTACATTTATAGTTGATGCCAAACAAATAATAAAAGATAATCTGGAACTCCCTGCCGGTTACTCAATAAAGTGGAGCGGACAGTATGAATATATGGAGCGCGCATCCAAACATCTTTCGATGGTTATTCCGCTTACACTCTTACTCGTAATCGTTCTTCTTTATATGAATATGAAATCAATGACTAAAACCGGAATTGTACTGTTGACTTTACCGTTCTCGATGGTTGGCGCTGTATGGTTTTTATTCTTTGCTGGTTATAATATGAGCGTGGCGGTATGGGTTGGAATAATCGCTTTACTTGGTGTTAGTGCAGAAACCGGGGTTGTCATGCTGCTTTATCTCGATTTAGCTTATGAGAAATTTAAGCGGAATGGAATATTGAATAATCTTTCTGATTTAAGAGAATCAATATTTGAAGGAGCAGTTAAAAGAATCCGACCGAAGATGATGACCGTTCTTACAACTATGCTTGGTTTACTTCCTATCCTCATTGGTTTGGGTGCAGGATCGGATGTGATGAAAAGAATTGCTGCACCGATGGTCGGAGGAATATTAACAAGTATGATAATGGAATTGACACTGTTTCCCGCAATATTCTATGCAATTAAAAAAAAGCAATTTAATGCCATCTCCAATTCCCACGATGAAAAAGGAGAAATAAAATGAAAGAGATAAAAGCATACATAAGAAAATCTATGGCTGACAGAGTAATACAAAATTTAGAACAGAGTGGTGTAAAAGGAATGACAGTCATCGATGTAGCAGCTTTAGCAGGGTGGGCAGATAAAGAATCATTCAGCTATTCAATTGAATATGTAGAAAAATATTCAATGGTGGTTAAACTTGAGATCGTTTGTGAAGATAAGGAGACAGACGTTCTTACTGAGATCATTGTTAAATATGGAAAAACAGGAAAGTCAGGAGACGGAATGATTTTCGTTTCCCCGATTGAAAAATCAATTAAAATTAGAAACAACCAAATAAACATTCTTTAACAAAACCGAAAGGAAAACAAAATGTTAAACAACATCTCAAACTTCGTAGCGACACTACTGATAACACTGATTATAACAGCAGGAGTGTCTTTCGCGCAGGAAGATTCATCAAAATCTCATATGAATCATGATCATAAAATGGAAATGAAGAAAGATGATCATAAGAATATGGATCATAACAAAATGATGGGTTCAGATCATAAAGAAATGATGGAGGAGAGTAAATCCATTGTTCAAGAGGGCACTATAGACCTTGCAGCAATAGATGAAAACGGTGACGGCAAAGTTTACCAGGATCAGATGTGCTGGAATGTTGTTTCTGATGATGCAGGTGATTGCCCACAATGTGGAATGAAACTGAAAGAAGTTTCACTTGAAAAAGCCAAGGAAAATCTTGAAGAGAATGGCTTTGAAGTAAAGTAAATATAAAAATTACTTAAGATGTTTATAGAAGTTTCTTCCCGGATAGGCTTGCGGAATGTAAGCTTATCCGGCATCTTAATATGTCTTTGGAAGAGTTTTATTCGTGGAGTTAAAAATGAATTATAAATCGGGTTTATTAGCGGCAATATTATTTTTCTTTGCACTCTCACAATTGCATGCACATGAAGATCACGACAAAAAGAAAGAGAAACCCGATACAGTTACTGTAGTAAATGGCGATACTATTGCCATAAACGGAATTGCAGTTGGCGATTCTCTTTTGGAATCCCAGGATGCAGTAGAGGACGAAAATGAACAGATTGAATCTGCAGAAGAATATGAAATGAACGCTGGCGACGCATTATTTGAACACATTCATAACAAAATTGTTCACTATCCAATTGCGCTTGCATTAGTTACTTTTTTGTTTGCGGTTTTAGGTTTCAAAGATGATCGTTATCAATTAGTAATAAAAGTAATGCTGCTCATCGCAGGTGTCTTTGCAATTATGGCGTTCTTTAGTGGAGCAAACCAGTTCGATCCGTTTATTGGTAATCCGAAAGAATGGATGGCTAATACACATCGCGTACTCGGAATAGCATCAGCAATTTCTATCTGGTTATGGTATTTATGTTTAGTAATTAAACCTTTAAAGAAATTAACCTGGGTTTTCGCAATTATTACTGTGATACTCGTATCCATAACAGGTTTATACGGCGGAGTTTTAGCTCATTAGTATTTATTAGATGATAAGGAGAATAAGAAAATGATGGATGGATTTTTAGGGATGGGATATGGCTGGATTGTTTGGCTGATAATAATTGTAGTAATAATTTGGGTGATTTTTCAGTTCAAAGGTGATAGTCGCGGACATTATTATAAAAGCAGTGAATCACCATTAGATATTTTAAAAAAGCGTTTCGCAAATGGGGAAATAAATAAAGATGAATTTGAAAAAATGAAAAAAGATTTAACATGAGTAATTAACAAGTAGTGATGAAAATGAATAATCATAAACATACTCACAACGAACACGAGCATAAACACCAGGTGAAGAACGGACATAAAGCCAATCACAAACATCATGATCATTCACATATGATTGATGATTTTAAAAGAAGATTTTGGATATCGCTTCTGCTTACCATTCCCGTACTTTTGCTCTCACCGATGATTCAGAAAGTATTAGGATTGAATGATATATTAAGTTTTACAGGTTCTAAGTTTGTTCTCTTTACTCTTTCTACAATCGTATTCTTTTACGGCGGCTATCCGTTTTTAAAGGGACTTTTCGATGAACTGAAAAAATTACAGCCTGGAATGATGACATTAATTGCAATTGCAATTTCAGTTGCATATTTCTACAGCAGTGCAGTAGTATTTGGATTAAGTGGAAAGATTTTCTTCTGGGAACTCGCTACTCTGATTGATATTATGCTGCTCGGTCACTGGATAGAAAT
>CBEPPX010000180.1:0-4736 GCA_965511205.1 uncultured Ignavibacteriales bacterium
TTCATCGTTTATGGTGATTTTTACATTGCCTGTTGCTACAAGTTTCGATCTTGCTATAAGAATAACCACAACCAGGAGTAAGACAATAAGCGTGAACATAAACACGCTGAACAGTATTAATTCAAATCCAGTCATAAACTATTTAATTCCTATAATTGAATTCCGGAGAATAACATGAAAGCCATCGCCATCAAACCGGTGATAATAAACGTAATACCAAGTCCTCTTAATCCTTTTGGAACATTGCTGTACTTCATTCTTTCCCTTATTCCTGCAAGCCCAACAATTGCAAGAGCCCAGCCAATACCGGAACCAAAACCAAATACGACGCTCTCGCCAAAGTTGTAGTTTCTTTCAACCATAAATAATGAGCCGCCGAGTATTGCACAGTTAACCGTAATAAGCGGAAGGAAAATTCCAAGTGCGATGTAAAGTTTAGGAACATATTTATCGAGTGCCATTTCAAGTATTTGAACCATTGCAGCAATTACGCCAATGTAAGCAAGCAATCCAAGGAACGTAAGATCAACATCGGGAAGACCTGCCCAACCAAGCGCTCCTTTTTTAAGCACATACTGGTAAATAAGATTATTAACCGGTACAGTGATTGCCTGAACAACTACGACTGCAATACCCAATCCTAAAGCTGTGTTAACACGCTTGGATACAGCAAGGAATGTGCACATTCCAAGGAAGAAACCGAGTGCAAGGTTTTCAATAAAAATCGATTTTACGAAAAGACTTATATAATGTTCAAACATTTTCTATTCCTCCTCCACCTGTTCTGGTTTCCATTCCCTAAGTGCCCAGATAAGTAAACCTATAATTATAAATGCACTTGGAGCCAGCAAGAACAACCCGTTTGGAATGTACCATCCGCCTTCCGTAACAAGCGGGAAGATAGAATTACCAAAAAGTTTACCTGAACCGATAAGTTCCCGTAAAAATCCGACGATCAGCAAAATCATACTGTAGCCAATACCGTTCCCTATGCCATCAATTAAACTTATTACAGGCGGATTTTTTAGCGCAAATGCTTCAGTTCTGCCAAGGATGATGCAATTTGTTATTATCAAGCCAACAAAGATTGAAAGCTGTTTGCTTATATCGTAAGCGTAAGCTTTTATTAACTGGTCTGCAATAATTACAAGCGATGCGATGATGGTCATCTCAACAAGTATTCTAATACTTGATGAAACGTGTTTCCTTATTAAGCTGACTGCAAAGTTGGACAGGGCAGCAACAAAAATTACTGCCATCGACATTACAACTGAAGTTTCGAGCTTTGTTGTAACAGCCAGCGCTGAACAGATTCCTAGAATCTGCAGGGCGATAGGATTATTATTAAACAGGGGATCGAAAAAAACTTTGCGGTATTTTTTCATTACATCTCCTCCCTCAGTTTGTTAAGGAAGGGTGCATAACCATCATCACCTAACCAGAATTTAATCATTTTATCTACGCCTCTTGCGGTTATAGTTGCTCCCGATAAGCCATCAATCTGGTAATTTGCTTCCGGTCTGTTCCGGTCAACAACTCCTTTTATAATCTTAAGTTGAAGATTATTGTTTTCATCAAAAGCTTCTTTACCTTTCCATAATTCGTTCCATCTTGGATTTTCAATTTCACCACCAAGCCCGGGAGTTTCACCATGTTCATAAAAGGTAACGCCGGTAACAGTTTTTAAGTCTTTATCAAGAGCAAGGAATGCATACATTGTTGACCATAATCCTTTTCCATAAACCGGTAAAATTATCCTGTTTATCCTATCATCTTCTTTTACAAAATAAACGAGCATATACTTTGGCGATTTTTTTATGTCTGCAAGGTCCTGCGGCTGTGGGATTGATCTGCCATATTTAGGATGATTTGCCAAAACAGTAATATCGAAATTTTCTTTGTTGAGTACGTCATCAAAATTTTCTTCGCTAACAGGTTCGCCGGTAGCCAATTCAATAAGAACCGGTGCAATATTTTCATCATAAGTTTTTGCAATATCTGTTCCTTCGCTATATAGCTCACCCGCAACAAGAATGTTTTTAACTTTATCGATTTTCCTGTTCGTTTCCTGCAAGGGAAACAATATTACAGCAGCGGTAGATACAAGAAGCGAACAGACAAGGCAAATACCAAGGACTACCAGAACAGTTTTTTTAATACTATCGTTAGACACTTCTAAGCTGTCTCCTCTTGATATTCTTATTAATAAATATTTTATCTATTACAGGGGCAAAAACGTTGGCGAATAAAATCGCAAGCATAATTCCTTCGGGGAAGCCCATATTAACAACCCTAACCAGAACCGTTAGTATTCCAATCAACATTCCGTAAAAATACTGTCCCTTTTGTGTATGTGCAGAACTCACAGGGTCAGTTGCCATAAATATTGTACCAAAAGCAAAGCCGCCTAAAACAAAATGCCAGAGCGGGGTTACCTGGAACATTGAGTTCGTATCACTGCCGATAAAATTAAATAATAGTGATACGGAAACCATTCCAACAACAGAACCAAACATTGTTCTCCACGAACCAACTTTTGTAACAATAAGGATTACTGCACCAATTAAACATGCAATAACTGAAGTTTCGCCCATTGAACCGGGGATAATTCCAATAAGTGCATCTTTAAATGAAACTGATAATTGAAGTACCGGGTCAGCTAATTCTGCAAGGGGAGTAGCACGGCTAACTCCATCAACTGCAACCCAAACTGCATCGCCAGAAATTTCTGCCGGGTAGGCAAAGTATAAAAACGCTCTTCCGGTTAAAGCGGGATTAAGAATATTCATTCCAACGCCGCCGAAAATTTCCTTACCCAGTACAACGCCAAATGAAATTCCGATAACAACCTGCCACCAGGGAAGGTTGGGAGGTAGTATCAACGGGAATAACAAACTTGTTACAAGAAAACCTTCACTTATAGCATGCTTTCTTACTGTTCCAAAGAGCACTTCCCAAAAACCTCCTGCTGCAAGTGTAATTAAGTAGATAGGGAAAAAATATAATGCGCCGTGTACGAGGTTACTTAAAATATCATTTGGATTTAAACCTGTACCGAGGAATGCAATCAAAGAGCCGCGCCAGCCACTAACTTCTGTTCCGCCTGTTTGAGCTAATGCAAGGTTTGCCTGTAAACCGGTATTGTAAAGCGCCATAATTACAGTTGGAACCAGCGCTATGACGACCCAAATCATCATTCGCTTAAGATCTAATGCATCGCGCACATGTGGTGCACCATGCGTAACTGTACCGGGCGTATATATAAAATTATCAAGTGCTTCAAAGAGTGGAGCAAGACGTGATAACTTTCCACCCTCTTTAAAGTGTTTGGATTGATTATCTATAAACTTCCTGAGAAATTTCAATTAATTAACCTTCTTTTTCTATCATCGTTAAATTTCTTCTGAGCATTGGTCCGAATTCAAGTTTGCTTGGACAGACAAATGCACAGAGTGCAAGATCTTCTTCATCAAGTTCAAGGCAGCCCAGTGCTTCTGCATCATCAATATCATCTACGGCCAGGGCTCTTAACAAAGCAAGAGATTCAATATCCATCGGCATTACTTTTTCGTAACCGCCGCTGGGAAGAATTGCTCTCTCTTCGCCGTAAGTTGTTGTGTTAAAATTAAATTGCTTACCCGGAATTAAGCTGGATAGGAGAATATTCTTAGTTGAAAAATGATTTAAACCCGGATTGAGCCAACCGAAAAACTGACGTTTTCTAAACTCGGGAATAACCGATATTTGCTGATGGTACCTTCCCAGAAAACCAAGCGTACCATTTGCTGCAAATCCGGAAAGTACCGAGCCGGAAATAACACGGTTCTCACCATCTTTTAATTCATGTCCTAATATTTCCTCAGTTGATGCGCCGATTCGGGTTTTCAACAATCTTGGCTTTATAACTGATGGACCTCCTAAGGAGATAATTCTTTCAGTGTGTATTTTTCCTGTGGAGAATAACTTCCCAATTGCAATTACATCCTGGAGACCTATGTGCCATACAGTTTTGTGTCTGCTAACCGGATCCAGAGAATGAATATGTGTACCAACATTTCCCGCAGGATGAGGACCGGAAAATTCTTCAACTACAATATTTGGGCGGTCTATAAGTGGAACCTCAGTTCCATGTGATTTACAAATAAATATTTTTTTATCCGTTAGCAGTGAGATGATATTCGCACCATTTGCAAAATCTCTCTCCTGTCCTTTAAGTATTTTAGCAATTGAAGGAGCCAGCGGATTTGTATCCATGGCTGTTATAAAAATTGAGTTTGGTTTTGTTTCTGGATCAGGGACCTTGTTGAAAGGTCTTGTAAGCAAGGAAATCCACAACCCGGAATCGAGAAGCTGCTGTACTACTTGTTCTCTTGTAAGCTCTTTAAGCTGCTGATCAGAATATGAATTGAATGTAATCTCTTCATTTCCGTAAAGCTTAATTACAACAGCAAGTAGAGATCGTTTTTCCCCCCGATTGATGGAAACAATTTCTCCAGCACCCGGAGAGGTAAATTTTATGGCAGAATTTTTCTTATCGGTGAATAAAACCTGCCCAAGTTTTACTTTGTCTGCAACACGCACTTCCATAGTTGGTTTCATTCCAACATAATCAGGTCCTAACAGTGCAACAGTTGAAGGATCTTTACTTATGGATATGGTTTGTTCCGGTTTGCCTTTAATCGGAAGGTCTAACCCTTTTTTAAATTTAATCATTCAGATATGTCCGGAGATTCAAT
>CBEPPX010000181.1:0-4721 GCA_965511205.1 uncultured Ignavibacteriales bacterium
AATCAAGTGTTGCGCTGCTATCCGAAACAACCATACCAATATGTTCCCCACCCCATACGCCGATTAATTCAGTCTGGCAATTACTTCCTGCACATCCCCCAAAAGATATCCAACAGAATATAAGAATAATTCCTGCACTCGATAATTTCATTTCTCTTCCTTTAAATTTATATCCGTTTTAAGAACTAACTATTTTTTTTATAGATCCGATAACGAAGTTTTAATTAAACCTGACCTGGAGAAGTTGAAACAGTTTTACTTCTCTCTATTGATTGCAGAGCAAGGTAGTTTTCACCAAATTTCTTCATATTGTCTAGTTCAGTATCAAATTGATCGAAATGGCGTTCTTCATCTGCTACCAACTCTTCAAATATTTTCTTGGATGTAGAATCGGCATTAGCGGAACACTCATTTGCCCAAACGTTATAATCTCGTGCACTTTCTTCTTCCATTTGTGCACCACATTGAACCATATCTTTTGGTTCCTTAATTTTCTGAACTTCGCCGCCAACTTTCATTTCCACTTCACCTTTAAGAAAAAGAATTCTTTCAGCCAACCGTTCAACGTGTATCATTTCTTCAATGGCAGTCTTTTTAAATAATCCTGCTAAAAGATCATAACCCTGATCATCGCTTTGAAAATGGAAGTACATATACTGGTGGATGGCAAGCATTTCATCAGCTATTGCTTTATTTAATAAATCTATACTTTTTTCGTGCATTATTTTTCTCCTGTCGTTTTTATGCATGCAAATTAGTCTTACTAAAATATGAAAAAGGGAATCAGTATTAAAGAGAAAACAAGCGGGTATATATCTATCAGACTATTTTTTCGGTAGTCGTTCCAGGTAAGAACTTTCACTTAAAATTGCGAAAGCATCTTTTTTACAAAGTTCTTCAAGCGTCAGGCAATTCATATAACTCATTGTGCTTCTTAAGCCGTCAGAAATTCCATCAATTACACTTTGCACTACACCCTTGTACGGCACCATTGTTTCTTCACCTTCAATAAATTCGTTCTTCATCTTTACACCAAACGAGGCAGAGCCGCGGTATTTTTTCCAGAGCTGATCATCATACTTAATTACTTCGCCGGGAGTCTCTCTCGTTCCTGCAAGCAGTCTTCCCAGCATCACTGCATCTGCACCAACCGCAATTGCTTTTGCTGCATCTCCGGAACCTTTAATTCCACCATCTGCAATAATTTTAATTTTTAAATTATCTTTTTTTCTTGCAAAGAATACATTCAAAAGAGATGATACCTGCCCTATCCCAATTCCTGTTTGGATACTTGTAGTACAAACGCTTCCGCTTCCAATACCAACCCTAACAGCATCTGCTCCTGCGTCTTCAAGCTGCTTAAGAGATGCACCGTGAGCAATATTACCTACTATTACCTTGGTATTGAAATTCATTTTTATCTCTTCGGTTTTCTTTAACACTTCCTGATTATTGGCATTTGCAGTATCGATGCAAATTAAGTAATTACCCTCTGCAAGTTTCTCAATCAGATCCATTGGTGAATTTAAAGCGATTGACACTGCTTTAATTTGTTGATTTTCTTTTTGGTTCTTTAATATTTCTTTCAGAGATGAATCGAAACGGTTTAAAATGCCAAGGCAGCCAAGTTTGGATAACTCTTTAGCCATTTCAATTCCCGTTACACTTTCCATAGGGCTTGATAAAACAGGTAATGAAAGTTTTTCTCCAAGAAATTCGCAAGAAGTGTCTGCTTCCTTTCTTGATTTAATTCGGGATATTTCTATAGGAATGAGACTTATATCATCATAGGTAAGAGACTGCTGGTATTCATTTAAAGTTTTTTTAGTATGTATTTTCATTAGCTACACTTTAGTTTGAAGTTTTATAAAAGTCCTTCCATCTCATCAAGAATTTTGTTCATCTTTTCAGATACTGCATTCACAGGTTCAGCAGAATTCATATCTACCCCAGCAGCATTAAGAATATTTATAGGATAATCTGAACTGCCTGCTTTTAAAAAGTTAGTATATTTTTGAACAGCATCATGTCCTTCGGTTTTTACTTTTTTAGCCAAAACCTCTGAGGCAGCAAAACCGGTTGCGTACTGGTAAACATAAAAATTATAATAAAAATGAGGAATACGTGCCCAGGTATATTCCTCTTCTTTAAGAACAACCATTTCAGGTCCCCAATATTTTTGATAAACTTCTTTGTAAAGTTTGCAAAGAGAATCAGAAGTAAGGGCTTCACCACTCTCAGTTTTATCGTAAACAATCTTCTCATACTCTGCAAACATAACCTGCCTGTAAAAAGTAGCGGTAATACTGTTCAGGTATGTTTCAAGCAGGAATAATTTTTCATCCTTAGATATGGCATTTTCTATAAGATAATCGAGCAACAAAGATTCGTTAAAAGTAGAAGCAACTTCGGCAAGAAAGATGGAATAGTTTGCGTAGGGAAACGGCTGTGTATTTCCCGTGTAGTAGGAATGCATATTGTGACCCATCTCGTGAGTAAGTGTAAACAGGTCATTCAAAAGGTCTGTCCAGTTAAGCAGCACATAAGGATGAACTCCGTAAGTTGTACCGGATGAATATGCACCGCTTTTTTTCGCTTGTGTTTCATAAACATCAACCCACCTCTTTTCAAACGCTGTTTTTAGTGAGTTAAGATATTCATCGCCCATTATTTGCAATGAAGCCATCACAATTTTTACTGCTTCATCATAAGAATATTTTTTTTCTTTTACATTGTTAAAAACAGTTACGTAAACATCATAGGGATAAAGCTCATCTATTCCGAGTAGTTTTTTCTTCAGCCCAGCCCACCTGTGCAATGGAGCAAAATTCTGGTTAACAGATTCAACCAGCTTATCGTAAACTGTTGAAGGAATATTGTTTTTATCTAAAGCGGCGGATCTGGCAGAATCATATTTTCTTGTGTTAGCATAAAATATATTCGTCTTAAGATTGCCGTTGAACAATGTAGTAATTGTATTAATATAATCTTTATACGCACCAAGGTAACCTTTAAAAGCTCTTTCCCTGTAGTCGCGGTCTTTAGAGTAAATCGCAGAATAAAACTTTGCATGCGATACAACAGTTTTATTTCCTTCATCATCAATAACTTCCGGTAGTTTAAGATCTGCATTAGTAAACATTGAGTAAGTGTTGTACGGAGTTTGAGATATCTCACTTGAAAGTGCAAGTATCTGTTCTTCTGATTTTGTAAGCGTGTGCTCTTTGGTTCTAAGTAAATCTTTTATGGCATGCTCATAAACCTGCAGCTCATTTTTAGATTTTATCATTTCCAATAGTTTTTCATCAGGAATATTTAGCAACTCAGGATTTATAAAAGAGCTAGCAGCATTCACTTTCGAGTAAAGTGTCTTAATCCTGTCATCCATTGCCTGGTAAGCACTTATACGCATATCACTATCTTTAGAAAGCATAGCGTAGAGGTAAAGTCTTTCAATTTTAATTCCTACAGCATCGTTGAAAGAAAAACACTTTTCCAGGATATCTGCAGATTGATGAAGCTTTCCTTCAAAATTTTTAAAACCTTCAACCTGTTTTTCAACCCATGCAAAATCGTTTTCCCATTCATCATCGCTTTTATAAATATCACCCAGGTTCCATTTATACTTTTCATTAATTTCTTTGCGAGCTGGAATCGAAGCAGTTCCGCCGGTATGATTGAATAACCTATTATGTGTTAAATTTATTGACATAATTCTTTAAACCCCAAAAAAAGCAACAGTTAATTTATTTATGGATAAAATATTTGGCAGTGAAAAATAGTCAAAAAAATTATTTCTTTCCTACAAATAATTCTTTCACCAGTTTTTTTAACGTTAAAATGCCCGGGAGAGTTGTACCTTCAGTTTTCCAGTAAGTTCCTGCAATTGTATATCGATAGTGTTGGGTAAATAGCCATCTATAACTTCTGTATAGAGATTAACCTCATTATTTACAAAATATCTGAATCTTTCAATATCGTTTAAATCCTTCACACTTAAGTTTACGTAACCTGATTCATGATCAATTAGCGTAACTGAAATGCGGGCAAGAGTGGTATTAAACGAGGCGAGGGCAGAAATGTTTATCGAAAGATTTTTAGCATTAATTATGAGAGTATAAGAATTACGCGAGTTTACCTGAACAGGTTCATTTACATTACCGGCAATCTCATCAGGATGAATTATATCTTCCCTGCAAGAAATAAGAAGGATTAAAAGGGAAAACATAAAAACTAACCTGTGCAAAAATCCTCCTTAAAAGAAATGCTGTCTAAAATCGCGTTAATTAAGGCCACAATTGTTGAATCCAATTAACCAGATTTTAGAGAAAAAAAAAGATGATTGATAGGTAAAATTTAATGCCTGAATAAAATCGTTTAAGTTACATCTTCAAGGATTGCTCTTGACGCGGTAAATTTTCCCGGGTATTTTTCAACATGCTCTCTCTGCAATCGTGGAGCTTCATTTCTTGCATATTCCTCATACTTTTCCATTGAGTTGGTAGTGTATCGCACAACATAAGTAGTTTCATCGGGCATACCTGCGGGTACAAGTATTTTAAACATCTTCCAGGAATTGAAATGATTTGTCTTCATTATATCTGGAATATGTTTTTCTTTCATCCACTTAACCCATTCGAGTTCAACATCCTTTTTAATATTTAGTGTAACGTTATAAATAATCATAAGGCAATTTTTATTTAAGGTAAAAATATATTTCT
>CBEPPX010000182.1:0-4709 GCA_965511205.1 uncultured Ignavibacteriales bacterium
GGACTGTTAACTTCCTTACAGCTTATGAACATAGTTGTTAATAGGGCGGTAAAAAAGAGGATAAAAATAGCTTTATTATACATTGAATTCTCCTTCTAATTTTGTTTGCTAATATAATTTATTAGACAGCGTTAATCAATCAATGGTTTAATTCCCTTTGAAATTGAGAATAATAAACTTCAAGCTTTTTGTAATTTGAAGTTGCATTAGAACTCACAAAGTGAATAATTATCCTTAATTTTATACATAATTTTATGATTCTTTATGAACAGAAAATCTAAAATAATTTTTAAAGAGTGGCTATTTGTAATTGCTGCCTGGATTGGAATATTATATTTGTTCATCTTTATTTCATACTGGGGTTTACGCCATCTGTTAAAAGAAAGCGCTCTCACGGAATATTTGGATTCAGGATACATCCATTTAGAAATATTAATGACTGCAATTATTTTTGGCGCTCTCTTCGCAATTATTAATACACTTACGGATACAACCCGTATGCGGAGAAGCTCATTTGGAGCTATCATACTTATTAGAAGCGCTCTTTATTTAACCGCCTTCCTGTTCGCCGGATTTATTATTTATTTAGTGTATGATTCTTTTAAAATAATCACTGATATGCAATGGCAAGAAACATTCAATTATTTTACCCCCGTTTATTTGTTATCTATAGTTACATATTTCATAGCCGCAATACTGTTTATCAATTTTATACTACAGGTAAATAGAAAATTTGGTCCGGGAAATTTATTAAAAATGACAACTGGAAAATATTCTACACCAAAAACTGAAAACCGAATATTTTTGTTAATGGATTTGCAAGGATCAACGGCAATTGCAGAAAAATTAGGACATAATAAATACAGCAAACTGATGCAAAATTGTTTTCATGATTTAACTGGTATTGTTATCAATTACAAAGCATCTATTTACCAATATGTTGGGGATGAGGTTGTTTTATGCTGGGACATGAAGGAAGGTTTAAAAGATTTGAATTGCATAAAAGCATACTTTGCTTTTGATAAAAAGTTACAATCACACGAAGAATATTATATAAATAATTTTGATGTTAAGCCTTTCTTCAAATGTGGAGTTGACTGCGGCGAAGTAACTGTAGCAGAAATCGGCGATATTAAACGTGAAATTGCATATCACGGTGATGTGCTTAACACAGCAGCACGTATAGAAAAATTATGCACACCACAAAAAAAGAAAATGCTTATTTCCGAATATCTTGAAAAAGAATTACCCACAGAATTAAACGATTTTAGTAAAGAGTTTATAGGTGATTTTGAATTGAGAGGTAAGAAAGAAAGGATTAAAATTTACAGCATTACTTTTGATCAGAATTAGAGAGTTTGTGAAAAATGGAATGGCAGGAAATAATTGGTTATGCGGGTTCAGCATTAATAGCAATTTCTTTAATGATGAAAAACATATTTAAGCTGAGAAAAGTAAACCTGGTTGGTGCAACAACATTTGCGGTATATGGTTTACTCGTTCAGGCATACCCGGTATTAATTTTAAATTCATTTATTGCCATTGTTGATATTTATTACCTGGTGGGAATGTACCTGAAAAAAGATGCATTCCACTTAATGCCTGTGCTTGATCATAATCATCCTTACATGAATGAGTTTTTAGATTTTCACAAAACCGATATTGAAAAGTTTTCCCCGGAATTTAACATGGATAAAATTGCAAACGCTAATTGCTATTTTGTTTTAAGAAATCTTGTTCCGGTAGGAATTTTTATTTACGAAAATATAAATCCCGGCGAAGCAAATATTCTGCTCGATCATGCAATTCCGGATTACAGGGATTTAAAAAATGCTGAGTATTTGTATTATGCAGAATCAAAATTTCTTAAAGAAAAAGGCATTACCAATTTAATAACTGAAAGTTCTGTTAAAGAACACCGGAAGTACTTGAAAAAGCTTGGCTTTATTGAGAGCAAAACTGAAAAAAATATTTTTAGGAAGAAGTTATAATTTATGGCAAGAGTTAAAATTGAACTCCCTGAAAAATTTATATTTAAAACTGAAATTGTAATCAGGGTTTCAGATTTGAACTATGGCGCACACCTTGGCAACGATTCTGTCCTTTCAATCTGCCACGAAGCCAGGTTAAGATTCCTCAAAGATCTTGGTTATTCAGAGCTGGATATTGAAGGAAGCGGAATAATAATGGCTGATGCTGCAATTCAATATAAAGGAGAAGGTTTTCACGGGGATGAGTTGATTATTGAAATTGGTGTTAGTCATTTTACAAAAAATGGGTGTGATTTTGTTTATCGTCTTACAAATAAAGAAACGCAGAAAATAATTGCTTTAGCAAAAACCGGGATAGTGTTTTATGATTATAAGCTTAGAAATATTGAAGCAATACCTGAGCAAATTAAATCAAAAATTGATAGAATGAATTTATAAAGTTAAAGCATCTAATTTATAGTAAGTTACTAACGTTAATATTAAGCATTGAAGAGTTTTAGTTGATTGATAACATAATCTATACCGGAAATATTGTTGCGCCTGTTTTCTTAATGGTTGCGTTGGGTTATTTCATCAGGCGGATAAATATAATTAATGAAAACTTTGTTGAGGTTACCTCCAAATTTGTCTTTTCAGTTTGTCTTCCTGCTTTAATCTTTATGAAAATTTCTGCAATCGATCTGAGCAAAGCAATAGACCTGGAACAAATTGTATATATTTATATAGGAACCATAGTAGCATTTGTGGTTATCTGGTTTGCTTCAATCCCTTTTATCAAAGAAGGAAAAGATAGAAGCGCTTTTATCCAGGGAGCATTTAGAACTAACTTTGCAATTGTTGGCTTTGCAATTATTTCTAAAATGTTTGGAGATGGTGCGTTAGGAAAAGCTTCGATAATTCTTGCTTTTACACTACCTCTTTACAATATACTTGCAGTTATAGCATTAACCGTTCCCATGCGTAAAGAGAAAAAACTTAATACAAAAGACACCTTAATTGAAATTTTATTAAACCCGTTAATCATCGCAGTAATAGTCGCACTGCCGTTTTCATATTTTAAGATCAATCTGCCATCAATGATTGAAATAACCGGGAACTTTCTTGCAGATGTTGCCCTACCCCTGGCGTTAGTTGGAATAGGCGGCTCGCTAAATTTATTGCATATTAAAAAAGCATCTGCTCTTGCATTTTCATCAGCTTTCATTAAGCTGATAGCTGTGCCGGCTGTATTAACCGTAGGAGCTTATTACTATGGATTTAGAGATGTTGATCTTGGTTTAGTGTTTATACTTTTTGCCTGCCCCACAGCTATCGTAAGTTTTATTATGGCAGAAGCAATGGGCGCAAACAGCAAACTTGCAGGCAATATTGTTTTGATAAGCACCGTTGCCTCTGTTTTTACTATGGCAATTGGAATTGTAATTCTTAAAGAATTATTATTAATATAATCTGCATTCTTATTGACAGAGTTTACTGCAAACTGTGTTTTAATTTAGATGTAAAAAAAATTTAATCTTATAAAGGTTGCAAAATGGATGTAATTGGAATATGGCTCAGCCCCTTGCTTCTACTCCCAGGTGCGGGTTTGCTCATAATGTCATCTTCGCAAAGGTTCAACCGTCTGCACGATGAGATTCATCATTTAATCGAACGAGATTCTAATAAATCGCAGAAGACAGTTAAACACCTAATGAAAAGAGCTCACTACTTTAGAAATGCTCTTGTTCTTCTTTATTCTTCTATCGCAGTTTTTGCAACTGCTGGTTTACTTGGTGGAATTACAAGCGGTCTGGGTGATGTTTCATTATATATAACAGTAGGATTAACTTTTTTCGGTATTTTATTTTTAGCAGCAGCTTCAATAATATTAATAAAAGAGTCTGCTTTATCTCTCGAAATAATGAAGATTCACCTGGGTGAAATAAACTCTTGAAATGAAATTAATAAATTTTTAACAGGTTATTTATGAAAGTAATTGTTGATCTTTGCGTTGTACCGATTGGTGTTGGAGTTTCCGTATCAAAATACATTGTTGCTTGCGAAAAAGTTTTAAAAGAAGCAGGATTGAAAACTCATCTTCATTCTTACGGAACAAACGTTGAGGGGGAATGGGAAGAAGTATTTACAGCTGTTAAAAAATGTCACGAGGTTGTTCACGAAATGGGCGCACCGAGAATTTCATCTACCTTAAGAGTAGGGACCAGGATTGACAAAAATCAGACTATGGAAGATAAAATTAAAAGCGTTGAAGATAAACTAACAGAAAGTGAAAACCTTGTTTGATTCTTCTCTCATTTCGCCCGACCAGCATTGGCTCCTTTGGGCAATACTCTTTATTGCTGCGGCGTTTGGTCTTTGGGCAGAAAAAACAAAATGGGGCTCAAAAGTTTCTGCAGTTGTAATTACAATACTTGCAACTTTTATTCTTTCCAACCTTTCCATAATTCCAACCGCAGCATCTTCATACGATATAGTTTGGGCATACCTTGTACCAATTGCTATACCACTTCTTCTATTTAAAGCTGATTTAAGAAAAATCATAAAAGAAGCCGGACCAACTTTAATTGCATTTACATTTGGTGCGATTGGAACTGTGCTTGGTACCATTATCGCCTTCAACCTTATTGCTTTAGGTGAAGAAGGATGGAAACTGGCTGGAATTTTTTGTGCAACTTACATAGGCGGTTCAATGAATTTTGTTGCATCCGCAGAAGCTTT
>CBEPPX010000183.1:0-4675 GCA_965511205.1 uncultured Ignavibacteriales bacterium
GAAAAATCATTACTTCTAGCAGTGTAACTGTTACCCATTGAAAGAGCGCGAGCGCTCGTATATAAACCTGGTACACTTAAAAGTAATGCATCATTATAATTTTGTGCTCTTAATGGATTCGAAATGATGATCAATCCGAACGCAATTAATATCTGTAAAAAATTTTTACTCATCTTCTACTCCCATCATTTCCTCTTCCGCCTTTTTTTCTAATTGGATCTATAACTCCCGGGTCCCGTTCTTTATTTCCCCCACTATTTTCAGGTGGTCTAGTTTTATATCCTGGTGGTCGTGGCGCAATCGGGCGTGGAGGTGGTGCAACTGGGGGAGGAGCTGGGATAATTATCGGGGGTGATGGATAATAAACCGGTGGAGGAGGGGGAACGATAATTGTTGTCTCTTGATTATAAACATCACCATCGACTGAAGTATATACTGCGGTGTAACAACCAGAAGAGAAAACACCAATTAGCAATACTATGAATGCAATTTTAAAATGATTCATAATACTCTATCTCCTTTTTCCACTCGTATTATTGGAACCGCGGTTTGTGTTGCCGCGTGGAGGTGAATTAGTTTTTGGAGTATTATTTCTCGGTGGCGAATAATTCCGCGGAGGATTGTTATTTCGCTTTGGCGGTGAATAGGTCTTTTTCGGAGGCGAATTTGTCCGCTTAGGTGGATTATATGATTTTCGAGGCGGAGTATTCTTCTTTGGTGGTTTGTATGTTCTATTCGGTGTATTATTATTTCTTGGTGGTTTGTTATTTTTGTTCGTGCGTACTCTATTCTTATCGTTCGTGTTTCCCGAATTCCTTTTTACCTGCGTCTTATTTTTAGTATTTGTCCTGGGTTTATAAGTCTTGGTGTCCCGTGTTCTGTTATCTTTATTGCCGGAAGTATATTTTTTCCTGTTAATATTATCTCTTGTACCAACTGTTTTCCGGTCAACATTAGTTTTATTCCTACCGAGGTATTTCTTATCTCTGTTAGCATATTTGTCTTTAGTATTGCCAAGATTTCTCTTATCAGTTACACGATTTTTGTCTTTCCTTGTAATCTTTGTCCTTGTAAGATCATTGTCTCTAATGGAATTTCGATTCTTCCTTACATTATTTCTATCTGTTAAATTATCTGTGCGTAAATCTCTTCCGGAAATTACTGGATCTCTTTCCCTGGTATAGTTGCCACCCGTGATACTGGTTAGAGGATCTCTAGTTCTGTCTCCATAATTTCTTCCACTGCCCCTGTTTCTAATTCCAGAAATATATTCTGTTCGTGTTCTATAATTATTGTAACTGCCAGAATAATATCCGTAATAATAATTTGGATAGTAATAACCTGGATAGTAACCATAGTAGTAGGACGGATAATAGCAATATTGATAAGGATTATACCAACCGTAACCGCACCAACCGTAGGAATACGGCCAGAAGGAATAGTAGTAAGCTGAAGCAAATCCGTAGCCAAACCCTATACTAAAAGAAGCAGAAGGGTAATAGTATGCATAACGCCGGTAAGATGGATAACCATAATTATAGATATTAACTTCATATTCATCGGTTTCTTCATATTCTTCCTCAGAAAAATAACTTGAATCAATCTCTTCTTCCTCACCTTCATAATAATAATCTTCGCTATCGTAATTCTCGTTTTCGGCTATTACCTGGTCGTGGTAAGTTCCTTCTGTAGCGACTTGTGTGTAGCATCCCGTTATTGCCGGGATGATTAAAAAAGTTAACGCGATTTTTAAGGTATTAATTTTGTTCATCTCTTTATCCTGGTTATTAATCTTTCTTAAATTTAGACAATAATCGAGCCTTTAGAAAGGATTAAAGAAAGTGTTGAAATTAGCAGTTATGTTAGGAAAAGTTGATTTTTTGTACTGAAATGTAAACTTGTTTGTCTACTTAAGACTACACGATTTGTGCTAAAAAGGCGGCAATTATCTTTATCAGAAATAAAATAATTTGTTAGAATATACTTTGAATATATTCAATCCGCATTGCCCGGTCGAAAGAATTATTCGTACCCGATTTGTTACTTCTAAGATCTCTCAAATCAAAACCTAATGTAAATCCGTTGCTAACTGTCCATCTCAAACCAATATTCAGATATCCTTTATCTTCACCAAATCCTGGTGAGTTATTATCATTGAAAGCAAAGTCGTATTCAATTATTAAAGAAAAATTTGAACCGAGAGTTTGTTCAGCTCCAATTTTAAGATTTACAAAATTATCACCATCTTTCCCTTCTAAAGAATAATTAACAGAGCCGTGGAGACTTAGATAACCGATAAAATTAAAATTCTTTCTTACCGCTGCAAACAGTCCCGGAGATTTTATTGTATATCTTCCAAGTGAATCAAAATATTCTCCTTTCCCCTGGGTATCAAATCCAAGTGTTATTGCTGGAAGTAAAACCGCTTCATCAAGTATGCGAAGTCTTATATTTACCCCCGGCCACTTGTACCAATCTACATTACCTTGACCAATAAAGTTAGATCCGCCAAAAGAGATTCCGAAACTTACATTTTCAAAAACGCCTGCTTCAATGGCTGCTATAAGTACACCATTTGGTAATATATCGGAAGTTACCCCAACAAATCCTTTTTGGAGGATACCTGCTGTGGGCATATCTATTAAGTAGCGGTACTCATATTCGGCTTTGTCACCTGCACTTCCCTGCGAAAAGCTGGTGGAGCAGAAGATGCAAATAACTAGAATTGTCTTGATGATATATTTCATAAATAATAGTTTGATTTATGAGATAGAACGTATTGACTAAAATAATAATAATTAATAATACTTATACTCTTCTGTGAAAATCAATTACAATTTAGTTTATAAAAAAGAGAGTTCATAAATCTGGAATATTTTGATGTGTGAATTTAGAAACTGCCGGTTTATTTACAATTACTCTTTAATTTGGATTCATCCTGAATGTTATTCCTTGTTATTAAAGGGGCTTAGTAATATATTTTTATTTTAATTATAGATAGTTATGAAATTATTATTTGCAAATATAATCTTTCTGCTTCTGATAACTGCATGTTCGGGTTCAGAAAATACAACACATCGCAGTAATGATAATGGTGAGAAGGATCAACTTTATAATGCAAAAGAAAAAGCTCTGGATCATTTTATTAACGGATCTGCTGCTGAAGCAAATGATGATTTTGCACTTGCGATTGTAGAGTTTACCGAAGCGCTTAATTACGACACAAGCTCAGGAATATTTTATGCACTTGCTAAAAATTACTTTGCTCTCGATAAGCTTTCTTCATCATTAAAATATGCAAAACTTTCTATTAATTATGATTCAACAGAGTTGGATTACTACGATCTGCTTGCTGAAATTTTCATCAAGGCACGCGAAGTGGATTCAGCTGCTGCTGTGTTAGAAAAAATTATTGATTTAGATCCGGGCAGGATAAATACATATTACCAGCTGGCACGTATTTATGAAGATTCAAAACCCCTTAAGGCAATTGGTATTTATGAAGACTTAACAAAGTTTATCGGACCAGATTGGAATGTTCTGATCCATATTGCAGAATTATACGAGAAACTCGGTTATAAAGAAGAAGCAGTAAATTCCTTACAAAAACTTTTAGCTATTGATCCAAGCAATCTTGCACTTCAAAAGCTGGCAATTGATTTTTATCAGCGTGTAGAAAAATATGATGAAGCACTGAAAATGTTGGATGATATAATCGAGCTTATGCCGGATGATCTGGATGCACGCGAGAAAAAAGCTCAAACGTTTATTTTAATGAATGACTGGCAAGCTGCTGCAGTAGAATATGGATTTATTATGGAACAGCCCGATGTGCCCTTAGAAATTAAAATAAGAATCGGAGCATCATATTTTGCAAAAGCGATTACAGATTCCGCTGTTCTTCCCCTAGCCAAAGATTTATTTGAATCAATTGATAAAGATACTTCCGACTGGGAAGTAAAATTATATTTGGGAGCAATTGCTATTAGCCAGCGAAAAGATTCAGTTGCTATTGAAAATTTTAAATATGTAACCGAAAATGCTAGCTGGAATAGCGATGCCTGGATCCGCCTGGGAGGGTTGTATTTCGATAACCAGAAATATGAAGAAGCCGAAAAATTATTGATCGAGGCAATAGATCATTTTCCTCATGATTTTGCAATAAATCTCATACTTGGACTATCACTTGCACAGCAGGGAAAAAATGCAGAAGCAAAAGATTATCTTAAAAAAGCTTCGGAGATAAATCCTGCAGACGTTACCGCTTTATCAGCTTATGGATTTTCATTAAGCCAGCTTAACGAAAACGAAGAAGCAGCTACCTATTTAAAACGTGCGTTAGTAATGGATCCGAATAATGTTAATCTTTTAGGGCAACTAGGTCTTATCTTAAACAATCTTAAAAATTTTACTGAAAGTGACAGCGTTTACGAAAAAGCATTAGAACTTGATCCATCGAATGTACTTATCAATAATAATTATGCTTATTCTCTTTCTGAAAGAGGATTGCAATTAGAACGTGCACTTCAAATGGTAACAATCTCTATTGAGGCAGACTCGCTTAACTCATCTTACCTGGATACCGTTGGCTGGATTTATTATATGCTGGGAAAATATGAACCAGCAAAAATTTACATTGAGAAAGCAATTGAAGTTGGCGGAGAGAATTCTGTAA
>CBEPPX010000184.1:0-4669 GCA_965511205.1 uncultured Ignavibacteriales bacterium
CTCCCTTTTTAACTACACGCCTGATTGGATATACGCCGCGGTGTCCCATACTTTTTCCGAACCAATATCTAGCAAAAGGATAATATAAATAATGTGAAATTTTGCTGAATGGGACATAGATAAGAAAGAATGCTGTTAGTATAAAGTATGTTATTAGAATACCTTCACCCTGTTGGTGATTATTAGGTACGGCGAAAAAAGCAAATGCAAACCAAACGGTTAATAAAATTATTGAAAAATAATCATCAGGTGAACTGATTGCTCTTACATAGATGTTTGTGATACGGCGGATAAGCCGATAACACCCAACAAGAAAAGCTGCTCCAATAAAAACCTGGAATATTGTTATAATGGTTGTATTATCTGCAAGTAAAGACGGTACATAAGGGATAATAAATGAAAGCAGGATAGCTAGCGTTACTCCAATATGGAAAATTATAAACTGTGCATAAAAGAATCCCTTTGTTCGTGTGCTCTCCATTGTCCATGGCATTGCAACAGTAGCCCAGGAATATAAAATTCCCTTTCGACGAGTTGTATCAGGTGCACCGGTTGGCGCTTGCCGTTCGCGCCCACTTTTGAAACTGAGTAGCCACCTGACTCGTAAAGAATAAACTATTGCCATAATAACTAAGGCAACTTCTTGAAGGGTATGCTCGGAAAAATGTAGTAATTCACTCATAGTTTATTCCTTAACTTCTTCCATTTCTTTCCAAACTTTTTGAAAAGCACTGAACTCTCGTTGATCAATAAGACAAATAACAATTTTTTCTAAAACAGTTTCTCCAGCCAAATGTTTTCTGATAACTTCAAACATAACACGTGCTGATAAATCTAAAGGAATACCATAAAAACCAGTTCCCATTGGCGGAAAACCAAGCTCGCGTATCTTTTTTCCCTCTGCAATTTTAAGAACACTCTGCACGGTTGCAATTAATTTTTCCTCCATATCACTTTCCCGGAACCGCGGACCAACAGCATGGATGATATAATTTGATTTCAATTCACCGGCGGATGTAATAACTGCTTCACCTGTGGAAATTGTTCCGTGAGTTTTTAACTCTTCTTGTATTGAACTCCCTCCGCGCATGGCTATTGCGTTGCCAAAGCCGGAGCCCAATACAAGGTTATGTTGTGCATAAAAGACGATTGCTTCTATGTCCATCAAAGTTAAATCGGCTTTTTCAAGGTGTATTACTGAAGCTATGTTTTTGGTGTCTACCATACCGACTCTAAAATGATTTTACAATATTAATTTCTTCGTCAAAATTATTTACCTTCTAATAAAAATGTCACGGGTAAAGAATTGCTAAAAAGTAATTATGTCATAGAGTAAAATCAATTACAAAATAAGTTTTGTATTCTAGATGTTGTATAGCTAATTGCTGACAACAACAGTGAACTGCGACATTGATAAATTGGGATAGTTATTTTATAGGAATATGTAACGATCTTACGGCAAGTTCTATTACAAATGTTCTCATCTCTTCACTATCCAGTGGAAGATCTAAAGATTTGGGCAGTGTGCCGCAATTAAAATTTGTAAAGTGTGATTCGTGAGGATGTTGGAGGTACAAGGAAAGCCGGCTAAAGCCAATGGGAAGGGGCGCAAGCATCCACCACGCAATCCAGCCGTTAATGATAGGGAAAGGATCATATTTTAGCATATGAAACTTTTCAAACCTTTTGTGAAATGCAGAGAGCAACCCTTCAAAGCGAGTTTGGAATTTCATAGCAATTCTTTCTTTTAGCCGATTAGTAAAATGATCCTGGGATGTAAGAACAATATTCTTCATTCTTTTATCTTTAAAAATTACTAGATAATTATGAAGATGGTATGAACGATTCGTTTCATAAGCATTTATTGCTTCTAAAATTAACTTTCTGTTATCTATTGAATGGTACAATTGTTTTTTCAAATTCTTGTCATAATAAGCTCTTGTAAAATTATGATAGGTAGATGCATAAGGAAACACAATTTTTATTGCGTCTTCAATAAACTTTGAACCGTAAGACATAAAATCCGGACAAACAATTCCCCTGCAATTAATTCTGTCTAGCAAGCGAATCCATACATCCTTCGATTCTTTCTTGCCAATTTCAAAACCAAGTACTACGGTAGATAGGGCATCGATAGCCATTCCAAGGAACATACAATTCTCACCGCTATCCTTTGATGTACAGTTAAATTTTGTACCGACTAAATGAATTAATCGTGATTCGTGTTTGGGTGAACATGCATCAAGATATTCTTCCCAGTTTGCACAATCCAATAAATACTTCCTGATTTTTTGATTGATCCTGGAAGGTGAGTTAGGATAAATTGAACGGAGATCACGGTAGGATAAGCCACCTAAATATGCTTCTGTTAACGCACCAAAATCCGGGATCTTATTTTCTATTTTGTTTTGAACCCATGTCTTCTGGCAATTACGGCACCGGTAACGCTGATTATTTGTGGAAGTCCTTCCATGTTTAATTATTCTTAAACTGTTACAGAAAGGACATCTTCCAGAAGTCGAACCAGTTTCCATGTTCATATAAATTATTAATTATAAGTTATAAAACTTAACAAAATTATTGGTCATTTATTGGGAATACTTTAAAAAAAACTATAATTTATTTCAATTTTGATGAAATTGGTTACTCAAAATTTTACGTGATGATGATATAAAGGTGATTGTTAACATCACATTCTTTTGTTACAGTTTAAACACCAAGAGATAGATATTCAGTAATAAATAGTTTAATAATTTCTATAATTTTTTTATGAATTGAATTTATTAATCTAAAGAATATTTAAATCTGGAAAGCAAACTTGTTTATCGTAGCGTGTAATAATATCATTGTACAATGTTGCAAAGCAAGTGTACAAGCATCATCACTTCCCCTCCTTCCGCCTCAAATTAATTTCTTTTAGCATACAACACATAGAATACAAAACTTAATTTCTTATTGATTTTACCTGCCTGCTTAATTACGTTTAATCAGTCTACTTATAGATTAATTTTACAGAAGTGGATAGATTATGAACTCAAAGAAAAGATCTTCTGTTAGTAAAAATGAGTTTTCGCTATGGATAGGTCTTTTTGTATTAGTACTCTCCTTAGAGTTATTTATTGGGATTGATATAAAAGGTTGGGGAGTTAAAACCAAAACCTTAGACGAAATTTCCCAGTCTGCAATAACAATCTCCAAAAATTATGAAAGTTTGCTCTGCATCGTTTTATTGATTCTGTTTATACATGCAAACCAAACTTTATTCCATTTAAACAGTAACCAGTATCATACTAGTAATATTTAAGATATTAAATAAATGAAATTAAACAATAACCAGATAAGAAAGTCTAAAAATTAAAGGAGCAAACATGGCTAAAGGAAACGGCAAAACACCAAACTTAGATGAACTTGAAAAAGGTCCATGGCCTAGTTTCGTAAAGGAAATTAAAAAAGAGGCTGAAAAAAGTCCGATGGCAAAGGATTTATTGGGTCAACTCGAACGTTCATATGAAGAAAAGATCGGACACTGGAAACACGGAGGTATAGTTGGAGTCCTCGGATATGGCGGAGGAGTTATTGGAAGATATTCTGACTTACCCGAAGAATTTCCTAATGTTTCACACTTTCATACTCTGCGTGTAAATCAACCGGCAGGCTGGTTTTATACTTCAGATGTTTTAAGAAAATTGTGTGATATTTGGGAAAAACATGGTTCAGGTTTAACTAATATGCACGGTTCTACCGGTGATATTATATTTCTTGGAACCAAAACAGATGAATTAGAGCCAACATTTAGCGATTTGACAGATTTAGGTTTTGATCTTGGCGGTTCCGGATCAGATGTACGAACTCCGAGTTGCTGCTGTGGTGAAGCAAGGTGTGAATGGGCTTGCTACGATACAATGAAATTAACATACTTTTTGACAATGCACTATCAGGATGAACTTCACAGACCACCTTTTCCATATAAATGGAAATTTAAAATGTCTGGCTGCCCCAACGATTGTGTTGCATCTATTGCAAGATCTGATATGTCTATTATCGGAACATGGCGTGATTCAATTAGAATGGATCAAGCAGCTGTTTCAGAGTATGCAAAATCGGGAATGAACATAGAGAGAGATGTTGTTGGTAATTGTCCTGCAAAATGCATGGAATGGGATGGAGAAAAATTAACCATTGATAATAAAGCATGCAGAAAATGTATGCATTGCATAAATGTTATGCCTAAGGCACTTCGCCCCGGTAAAGATAAAGGCGCAACAATTCTTATAGGAGCTAAGGCACCTATTGTTGAAGGTGCTTTACTCTCATCAGTTCTCGTTCCATTTATCAAATTAGAAGAACCATACACAGAACTGATTGAACTCGTTGATAAAATCCACGAAGTTTGGGGAGAAGAAGGAAAGAATAGAGAAAGAGTTGGTGAATTTATTCAAAGAGTGGGACTTGGTAATTTCCTTGAAGCAATTGAAGTTGAACCGATTCCTGAAATGGTTGCTCATCCAAGGGAAAATCCTTACGTATTTTATGAAGAATATTTTGAAGAAGATGGTGAAGAAGAATCCGAAGAAGAAAAATAATTTGTTATATCAATTAAATTTTAAAAGAATATTAAATAAGGAATAAAAAAATGGCTGAAGAGAAAAAGAAAAGGATTACCGATATA
>CBEPPX010000185.1:0-4665 GCA_965511205.1 uncultured Ignavibacteriales bacterium
AAAAGCGTGAACATTTCTAACCTCTTTCATATCGGTATAGTTTTTCCAGTTTGTAAATTGTTGCGGGTAGGCTATTACTGCAGAGAGAAGGACGAATAAGAGTGCTATTTTGTAATTCATTATATAACCTTTGGTTTACGGAAACAGTATAAAGTTCCTATTCGCTCTATTTGGTTTGTTAAAAAATATGGATTTTCCGGCTGATGGTAACATAAAAAAAATTATCAGTACAAAAAGTATAAAAAAGCAGTATATTGAAAAAGAGTAGCCCGGCAAATTTATTATTTAATCTATTCTTAACAGCCGGCTTTGCATTGCATCTACATATTTAGGAGTTGTAAAAAATTTTCCAAAGTTCGCTTCATCATCTCTTTTCCCTCCGTGAAAATCAGATCCACCCGATTCAAGCAGGAAGTATTCGTTTACTATTCCTTTATAAAATCTTACTTTATCTTTCGAATGGGAAGGATGTACAACTTCAATTCCATCAACTCCGGCATCAATTAATTCCTTAATAAGAATTTCGGGCATATTTCCCGGATGTGCAATGAATGATAATCCGCCAGCATCAGAAATTATTTTAAATGCACTTTGCGGTGAGAGATGTACTTTCCTTTCGTAAGCCGGTGCATGGTTACCCAGGTATTTATAAAAAGCTTCGTAGTAGGATTTAACAAGGTTTTTTGCCAGCAATGCTTGAGCAATATGTGGTCTGCCGATAGCTGAATTAGCTGCTTGTTTTAAAACATCCTCCATCAACAAAGGTAGACCAAGTATATTAAGTTTTTCAACAATACGGTTAGCGCGCTTAATTCTTTCTTCTCTGAAAAAATTAAGATAGTGTTCAAGCTCTTCATTGTCCGGGTCGAAAAAATAACCAAGTAAGTGCACTTCTGTATCTCTTATGTCGGAACTTATCTCCACACCGGGAATTACTATTACATTAAGTTCAGATGCAACTTTTTTTGCTTCTCTTATACCATTAACACTGTCATGATCTGTAATGCTAATAATTTCGATTTCCTTTTCAGCGGCTTTCTTGATGAGTTCTGTTGGGCTAAAATATCCATCGGAATGGTTTGTGTGAGTATGTAGGTCTGTTTTTCCGCTCATAAGAATCAGCTATAAAGATCTTTAAACTTTTCGTAGCTAATAATTCTTAATTTCGCTCCTTCAAGTTCCACCAAACCTTTTTTTGCAAAGGTATGTAAAGTCCTGGAAATAGTTTCGCGCGAAGTGCCTGCCATATTTGCTAACTCGTGCTGGTATGGCAACTTTTCGATTTCCACCACACCCTGTTTTATTTTTCCCATATCGTCAGCTAACTGTAAAAGCACTGTGGCTACTTTTCCTTCAGCATCTTTAAGTGAAAGGGCTTTTATTTTCATTCCGGCAGCTCTTAATCTTTGGGTTAGTTCCTGGAGTAATGCAATGGATACTTCGGGATGCTGTTGAATCAAATCCAAAAAATCATTTCTTTGAATTATAAAAACCTGAGAGTCTTCGATTGATGTTACTGTTGCAGAGCGGGCTAATCCATCTAGCAAAGCCATCTCCCCAAAAAAATCTGATGGATTGAGCAAGGTTAAAATGACTTCCTTATTTTTATCATCATTACTAACCCTGGCTACTTTAACTTTTCCGGTTACCATGACAAACAGTGCCGATCCGGCATCCTGCTCCGATAAGATTATTGAATCCTTTTCAAATGATTTTAAAGTGCCTAACTGAGATAGTTTGATGAGTGTGTCGTCATTCAACTCTGAAAATATTGGTACGTTTTTTAGAAATTCGATGTTTTCCAAGTAGAATAATTCCCTCTGATTGAATTAATAAAAACTAAAATATACCTGAACCAGATGAAAGTCAACTTTCTCCTTCTCCGTAAATAGTAAAGTATTGCTTCTTTTGGCTAAATATTAGGTATCTGCACCTAAACGGCACTAATCTTATTTAAAAGTTTTCTGTGTTGATATAAGTACAAATTCATTGATTTTTAGACGGGGTGTGTCTATGTTTGTTGTCTGTATTTTTTCATTAAAAAGTGGAGTAATTAAGACTATGGCTATGATGGCCAAAATGCGGAGCTTAGCTCCTGCTTTTATTATAACGGTTGGTGCACTATTCGTTTTGTTTATGGTAATATCCGATTCGAATGTACTCGAAGCACTTGGCGGCAGAAGCAATGACGTTGGTTCAATTAACGGTGTAGATATATCCTACCGCGAATTTCAATTCGTACTTGATCAGCAAAGAGAACAACAGAAACAGCAAACCGGTCAGGATATAGGCGATGATCAGTGGGATCAGTTTAGAGAGCAGGTTTGGGAATCGCTTATTACCCAAAAACTTCTTGAACAGGAAATTGAACGGCTTAGTGTAACAGTTTCCGATGAAGAAATTAAAGATATTATTTTAGGAAATAACCCTCCCGATTTTCTCAAACAGAATTTTATAGACTCTACCGGGAATTTTAACCGGCAGCTTTATGAACAGGCACTCTTCGATCCGCAGAATACAGAAATTCTAATCCAGGTTGAAGAACAGGTTAGACAGCAGCGTTTAACTGAGAAACTGCAAAGTTTGCTGCTTGCTTCAGTAACAGTAAATGAAGATGAAGTATTAAGAAAATTTAATGAGCAAAATATTTTTGTTACTGCAGATTATGCTCTTTTCCCTGTTTCAATGTTTTCCGATTCTTCAGTGGTTGTAATTGAAGAAGATATGAAAAATTATTATGAGGAAAACCTTGACCGCTATAAAATTAATGCTCAGAGAAAATTTCGATTTGTTCTTTTTATAAATCAGCCATCCGCAGCCGATACAAATCTTGTTGTGCGTAACCTGGAAAATGTTAGAGAAATTGTTACAACAGATACATCCGATTTCAAATCGTTTGTCGAAATCTATTCTACTCAACCTTACTCTTTAGATACTGTTGGTATCTCAGCTTTCTCTACTGCGGCTGTAAATCAAATAACAAATGCGAAAAATGGAGATATATTCGGACCGGTTCCTTCTCCTAACGGCTTTGCATTATACCGCCTGATAGACGTAGTCCCTTCATCCGATAATATGGTAAGGGCTTCTCACATTCTTATAAATAGTAAAGAGAACGACCAGGCAAACCTTGATGAAGCAAACAGGATTTACAATGAATTAATTGGCGGAGCCGATTTTAGTTTATTAGCCACAGAAAATTCTGGTGATCCCGGAAGCGCTGCAAGGGGCGGCGATCTTGGATGGTTTGGCAAAGGTGCAATGGTTAAAGAATTTGATGAGGCTTGCTTCAGCGGCAATTTAAATGAAGTTCAAAAACCGGTTAAAACAACATTTGGGTACCATATAATTAAAGTAACCGGTCAATCAAATTCAAAATATGTTATAGAGCAGATAATAAACCCGGTGGTACAATCAGCGGCAACAAGAGATGAAACTTATAATGCTGCAAATGATTTTTCATACCTTGCAGAGAAAAACAATTTCGAGCAGGAAGCCGGAATACTAGGTTATACAATTTCTGAAACCCCGCCTTTCCCGGAAAACAGTCCTTCGATTTCCGGTTTGGGTGTTAATAAAAGATTAGTTCAATTTGCTTTTGAAAATAGTGTAAATACCGTAAGCGAAGTATTTAAAGTACAGCAAGGATTTGTCGTTGTTCAGATTTCAGAAAGCATTCCTGAAGGATTTAGAGACTATGAAGAAGTTAAGATGCAGCTAAAACAGCTTGCAGGAACACAAAAGAAATTTGAAGAAGCAGAACGTCTCGCTGGTGAACTGTCTGGAAAAAGTGGCGGTAATCTGAACAAAATTCCTTCGCTCGATCAGCGAGTTTCAGTAAGCAATACTAACAGGTTCAATTATCAAACAAGTATCCCAAATATTGGAAAAGATTATGCATTTATAGATGCCGCATTTTCTTTAGAAAAAAACCAGCTTTCAGAACCGGTTAGAGGGATAAAAGGATTTTATTTAATTTATCTTACTGAAAAGACCGAATTTGATTCTGCCGCATATAACCTGCAGAGCGGAACTCTGCGCAACAATCTTCTGCAAGCCAAAAAGAATGCTTTTGTTAACCAGTGGCTTACAACTCTTAAGGAGAATTCTGATATTGTTGATCAGCGATACATGTTTTATGCTTATTGATCTTTAGAACTTAATTAAAATATTTGCCCCCGGTTAAACACTTAAATTAGGTATTGATCGGGGGTTTTTATTTTTAAATAATAATAAGCATCTTTATTTGTAATAAATTGTAAGAGGTTCAATTATCTTATTGAAAATTAAAGTTGTTAATATTTTCGGTGCCATTATTTTATTTTCAGCACCTCTTTATTCGCAATTCCACGAAAATAATTTTGGCATTAGCATAAATGCCGTTTACACTACATCGGCAGATATATTTTTAAATCCAAATTCTTCCGATATTGTTATAAGAAACAAACCGTTTGTAATTGAGGATATAATTAATCCATCGCTGGATATTCGATATAAATTTAATGAGTGGTTTGTTCTTGGTTTAAATCTTGAGTATATGCAAAAGAGTGCGCTGGGTCCAAATCTTACAGTCTTTTTAGGGAACAGGATAGTTGTGTTTGAGGTTGAAGACGGTTTTAGGGTTATACCTGTGGAATTAACAGCTCATTATCTTTTCCCTTTTTC
>CBEPPX010000186.1:0-4659 GCA_965511205.1 uncultured Ignavibacteriales bacterium
ATGTTGAAAGAGAAAGAATACAATATCTACATTTTAGGAGCAGGTTTTTCAAAACCAGCTAAACTTCCTCTAGGTAATGAATTATTTGAATATGTTCTTAAAGAAATAAAGAAACCCACTATTTGGCATAATCACACTATTAACCTTTATGAAAACTTTCTTAAAGATGACATTGAAAGGTTTATTAATTATAAGGCATCAGTTTCTGGAGAATTGTTAAATGAAAATGAAATAAATTTCGAGGAATTTCTTTCATACTTGGATATAGAGCATTACTTTGGATTATTAGGCGGCGACACTTGGAGTAATGAAGGAAATGAAAGTCAAGTTTTAATTCGCAACTATATTTCTAAAGTAATTTTTGATAAACAGAATGAAATAAAAGAATCTAATTTCAATTTATATGAACTATTTGTTGAAAAGTTGAGACCGGAAGATATAGTAATCACTTTTAATTATGATACTATTCTGGAAAAAGTCTTAGATAAGAAAAAAATCAAGTATAGATTGTTTCCTGTTAGATACGATGAAGTGAATGAAAATGAAGGTATCCTAAACACTATTTCTGATGAAGTTATTATCCTAAAGATGCATGGTTCTATCGACTGGTTTTCAATAAAAAATTATCGTGAACAGTTCAAACACCACCTAAAACATAAAAATTATTATCCTCCCTCAATGAGCATATTTGATAATAGAATAAAATTTCAACCCGAAAAAATAATTGATGAACCTTACCTTTCCGATAGTGGCCTGCAAGATATTTATAAAGTTAAAAATTTGGGGGACTATTTTTCAATAAGTAGTTTAATGACTGAAGCGCCGCTGATTTTATCTCCTTCTATGAATAAAATATTGTATATAAATCCTCTTTTAGATTTTTGGTGGGGGTTTGGACACAATGGTTCTTTCAGCAAAAATATAGTGATAATTGGGTTTTCAATGCCTAAACATGATGCTTACTTAACGCAGTGTATCTATTCAGTAATAAACAACTATCAAAATTCGTCTTATCAAGAAAAGTATGAAAAATCAAAAATTATATTAGTTGATTATAGAACAGATGAGCTTGGAATTTGTGATTATAAAAATACTTACAATTTTGCGAATCAAAAAAGAGCAGTATTTTACTTTAACGGTTTTAATGAAGAAGTTTTAAATTATTTTTAGTTTATTTCTAACCTTTTTCCGTTCTCTAATCGTATTGCATTTATTTATTTTTTAAGCAATGCTACATTTTCAATGTGGTATGTATGCGGAAACATATCAACCGGTTTCATCTTCTTTAATTTATAACCTGCTTCAACCATTAATTTAATATCTCTTGCCTGAGTAGCAGGATTACAGCTTACATAAACGATCCTGTCCGGATTTAGTTGTATCACATCCCCAACTGTGTTTTTATGCATACCGCTCCTTGGGGGATCAATTATTATCACATCAGGTTTGGGGATATTATTTAGTTCTATAATAGGCAGAAATGATTTATATAAATTTGCTTCAGCAAATTGAACATTCTCAACCTGGTTGAGTATTGCATTTTCTGCAGCATCCCTTATCGCAGACCTGATTGATTCAAATCCAATAACCTTCTTTGCTTTTCCTGAAACATAAATTGCAATTGTTCCCGCACCAGAATAAAGATCATAAATTATTTCATCACCTTTCAACTCTGCAAATTCCATTGCAGTTTTGTAAAGGTTTTCTGCCTGCAGAGTGTTAGTTTGAAAGAATGAATTTGCACTTATCCTGAAATCATAGTTGCCAATCTTATCATAAATAAATCCTTCTCCGTGGTAAACTTTTTCATAATCTCCTATTGCAACGGATGCTTTCTTCTGATTGATGTTATTAATTACAGTAGTTATTTGAGGAATTAATCTCAGCATTTCAGAAGTGTATTCCTTCATTAAATCATCATCTTCTATGCTGGTTACAAGGTTTACCATCAGGTCATCTTTGTTTTGCGATTGTCTTATTGTCAGATTCCTTAAATAACCCGTATGTGTTTTTGTTGAGTAGATTGAAACATTCTTTTCTTTAAAAAAAGTTCTTGTAAAGTTCAGAATTTCATTACTTATTTCAGATTGCAAAAAGCATTCATTTATATCCAGCACTTTATCAAATATCCGCGGAATATGTAATCCGAGAGCAAAGTCTTTATCAATAACATCTTCTGAACCAATCTCTTCTTTTGTTAACCATCTTCTATCTGCAAAAGAGAATTCCATTTTGTTGCGGTAAAAGAAATTATTCCCGGAAGGAATTATTTCTTCAAATTCAAAATCTTTTAATCCGGCGATGTGTTCAAAAGTTTCTTTAACAAGTTCCTGCTTATATTTTAATTGAGTTTCGTAATTAAGATCCTGCTGCTTGCAGCCACCGCAAGTGCCAAAGTATTTACATCGGGACTTAACTCTATCCTTTGATGGAGAAATTATTTTAACTATTACTGCTTCAGCATAAGATTTTTTTATTTTTCTTAACTGTGCAGTTACTTTATCCCCGGGATATGCACCCTGCACAAAAACCACGTAATTTTCTTCATTATTTTCCTGCTGTTCGGTATCCTGGGCAGGCTTAATAATATTTCGATTTATCTTTGCAATTCCTTTCCCTTCAGCAGCGTACCTGGTTATTTCTAATTCTAATGTGTCGCCCTTTTTCAAATTTCTTTCCTCATTATTATTGAACTGAAACCGATATAATCTTTCCCTCCCTGTTTAAGATAAACATTCGATTCATGGCTTAACCGGTTTAAAATTATTTTATAGTAAGATTTTTCACTCTCCGTTAACGTATGCAATTTATCTTTTAGCAGCTTGTGATTTTTTTGATAATAATCTGTAAGTGTATCCGATAAATTTATTTCATCAATTATATAAAATTTTCTTTCTTCATAGTAAGCTGTTAGTTCATTTGATCCTAGTGGAAGTATTTCTCCAGCGTCCCAAATCTCCTGGATAAAAACAGGAACGGGAGATTTTAAATAAGTAATTTCGCCCGCGTTTAAAATTCCACCCTCTTTAAGAATACGTTTGATCTCCTTTATAACCTTATTCCTGCGGCTGCTTGAAACAGATGCTTGAGCATAAACAAGGTCGAAACTTTCGGCAGAAAAATCAGTATGTTCAAAATCCATCATGCTCACTCTTATTTCAGTATCCTTCGGCAAAATCATCCTGCTGTTCATCACCGATTCATAATCGCCCACAATAATTTTTACAGATGCTGCTCTCTTAATCTTTAAATAAACGGCTATTTCTTCGCTTCCGGTTCCAATAACTAAAACATCTTTACCCGCTATTTCCAGCTTGCTTTCCAGGTGTTGCAATTGTTTTTCATTACCGGGCAGGAATATTTTACCACTCAGGTTATTCAATTTCTATCTGCTTTTGTATAAGTAAGATGCAAACTTAACTAAACTAGATATTATATTGAATTCACCCGGTAGAACACCATTACTTGCTTTGCCTTTAATTGCTGCATACACTATTTTTGATTTGTACCTTAAAACAAGAATCGGTGCGCCATAAATTTCTGCAATTTTGGTTCGTATTTATTTTAGGAGGATCGAATTATGAATTACGAAGATTACAATACTGATGATGATGTACTATTTGATGATGTTAGTGATTTAAATCAACTCGATTTTGGTGGGAAAAGTGAAGATGATGTTGAAGAAGATATAGAATATGTTGAAGAAAATCTCTGGGCAAAGCTTGAAAAAGGCGGAAAAAAAATATCATTCGCCAGGGATATTGTGGCGCTTTATAATTTTATGAAAGATCCGATTGTAAGATGGCACAGGAAAGCAATTGTTGTTGCAGCACTCATTTATTTTATCGTACCACTCGATACGATTCCCGATTTAACTCCATTTTTTGGTTACCTTGATGATCTGGGTGTAATTACCGCACTTTTAAAATATCTTGGCAGCGAACTTAAATCCTATTACCCGGCTGGGTTTAGGGTTTCGTAAATCATCAATAATATATTTTTTCTGCTTCCGAAATCGAAATAAAACACCAGGAGTTTTTCCTCACTTTTTTGAAATTCCATTTCAAATAGTTTAACTTTCTTCTGCAAATATTTATACTAGGTTATGTTAAAATCCTTAGAAGTAAAAGATTACGCGCTAATAGAACGCATCTCCGTTGAATTCGGCAGCGGGCTGAATATTATTACCGGAGAAACCGGAGCGGGTAAATCCATTTTGATTGATGCAATGGGTTTGCTGCTCGGTGAGCGTGCTTCAACAGGAGTTGTAAGAAAAGGAGGTAACAAATCAGTTGTTGAAGGAATATTTAACGTTGGAGAAAATAAGAATGTAAAAAAACTTCTCGAGGAAAATGATATTGAATATTATCCTGAGCTGATTTTAAGAAGAGAAGTTTCACTCAAAGGTTCAAATCGTTGTTTTGCAAACGATACACCCGTTTCGCTATCATTAATAAAAGAGCTCGGCAATTTTCTGGTTGATTTGCACGGGCAGCATGAACATCAATCACTTTTACGAACAGAAACACACATCGATTATCTTGATGAATTTGGTGATTATAATGATTTGATGATAAAGTACAGAAAAACTTACGATGACCTGATAAGAACAGAGAGGGAACTAAACTCTTTAAAAGAGCGGGAAGAAATATTAAAAGA
>CBEPPX010000187.1:0-4649 GCA_965511205.1 uncultured Ignavibacteriales bacterium
GCATAATAACTTCGTTTGATGGGCCACGGACCAACTCTTTCAATATCCTCTGCGGAAATATGAATAATTACAATATTCGTGTCAGGTTTACCTTCACCAGAAACTAAAGAATATATTTCTTCAACACTTCTATTTATTCCGCTCTCTACATTCTTAAAGAGGAGCAAAAATAACAATGATATAAGAATCAAGAATATCTTAAGTATCCGTTTACTTTTTCCGTGCATCACATTCTGTTGAATAAAATAAAATCATATCGTTTGGCTAAATATATGAATTTGAATTGATGAAATTAATAAAATTACAGGTTTATGCAATTTGCGATAATTCAACGGAGGAAGGAAAAAATTACTATTTTTGTAAGCACAATAATTTGTACTAAGGATTTAAAAGATAGGATTAATGATGAAAACATTGAAAAAGTTATTTCTCTTTTTCATTACAGTTACTTTGCTAACCGGCTGCTTCAAAGTTGAAACAACCGTCAAGATAAATAAAGATGGCAGTGGAAAGATTTTCCAAACAGTTGTGATGAGTAAAACATTTGTTGAAATGATCTCCCAATTTGCCGGATCTCTTGGCGATTCATCTAGTACTGAAGAGTTTTCGCTTTTTGATGAAAAGGAGTTCAAAGAATCTGCAAATGAATTTGGAAGCGATGTGAAATATATTAGCGGCGAATATGTAAGTGAGGATGGCTGGGAAGGATTCAGGGCAGAATATGCATTCGACGACCTGAATAAAATCCGCCTTGAACCGTCACCTGATAGTAAAGTTTCAATTGGAATGGAAGAACAGGATGTGGAAAAGGAAGATACCGAATATTATTTCTTCACCTTTATTAAAGGCGAGGTGCCCGAAGTAATTATAGACAGACCTGAAATTGAGAAAGATTTTGATGATGAAGAGATAGATGTTGAAGGAGGCGATGATGAGCTTAATGAAGAATTTTTAAAGCTAATGGAAGGAATGAGAGTTGATATTGTCCTTGAGTTTGAAGGAGAAATTGTTGAAACAAATGCAACTCATGTTGAAGGTTCAAGGATCACACTTCTATCTATGGATTTTGGTGAAATAATTAAAAATAAAGAAACACTTGAAATGTTTAATAAAAGTCAGCCGGATAAGATTGAAGATTTAGAAACATTTGTTGAAAAAATTCCGGGGATGAAATTAGAACTTAAAAAACCTGTATCGGTTAAATTCAAATAGTATAAAATGAGGAGAATATTTATGAAGAAACTTTTAATTGTACCAATCGCACTTTTATTTTGCGGATACTTATTTGCCCAATCAGAAGACGGCAAATATGGCAGCGAAATTACTTTGGCTGAAAAAACAAACATTTCAGATATTTTAAGCTCACCTGAAGATTTTCTTGATAAAAAAGTGCTTGTTGAAGGAGAAGTGTTGGATGTATGCAAAATGATGGGATGCTGGATGGATCTTCAATCTGGTGTTGAGGGAGAGAAGATCAAAATAAAAGTAAAAGATGGTGATATTATTTTTCCGGTTGAAGCTATAGGAAAAACCGCCCTTGTAGAAGGGAAAGTTTATAAATTAGAGCTTACGCAGGAAGAAGCCACTGAATATTATCAACATATAGCTGAGGAGAATGATAAAGAATTTGATCCTTCCACAGTAACCGGTCCTATGACAATTTACCAGATAAAAGGATTGGGAGCAGAGATTTACGATAGAGAGGGTTAAGTTATTATAAAAAAAAGCCGTCCTCCAATACTACGGGAAGGTGGCTTTTTGTATCACATCTAATAATTCATTACTGAAGCATAATCATTTTCTTAACTTCTACATAATTCTGAGATTCCATCCGGCAGAAATAAACGCCGGATCTCATTTTAATTTTAAGTGCCGTGTAATCTATTATCAATTTTCACAATTATGAATTTAATATTTAAATTTGCCCTTAAATTATGAGTGATAATATAATTGAAAAACAAACCTTTACTTACCCGCTATTATTCGGGTTGCTCTATAAATACGGTAACATTGCCGTTACATTGCTGTTAGTTTTTTATACTGCTCCAATTGTGTTTTATGTTGATAAAAACTACATTCTGTTAATTCCGCTGGTAATATCGTTGCTCCTTATCTATTTAGTAAACAGGCAATATTTTACTCTTTATAAAATTCTCCCTTACAAAATAGAAGCTGATGATGAGAAACTCGTCTGTTCAAATTATTCTTTATCAAAAGGAGTTACTACAATTTATTATGAAGATATTGAATCGATAAAAGGCGGAATGTTTGAAAATAAAATGTCTGGAATAATGAAGGTGTACGATGGAAAAAATTCAGTTACGCTGGGTTTTTTTACGAAACTAAATAGCTCAAGCCGTCTTGTAACAATAATCCTCAGCAAAGTGAAAAAAGAATTATATGATGAAGTGCTGGACAGATTAACAGAAAAGAAAAAGAAGAAAAAATTGTAATACCTTCCTGAATTTCAGTCCTTATAATATTTTTATCATTATTTTTCAAAAAACATTTTATTGATTTTATTTAATTCATCTTATGAAGATTGCAGTTTTACTTTCCGGCGGAGTTGACAGCTCAGTTGCTTTAAGATTACTTAAGGATCAGGGGCATGATCTTACAGCTTTTTATTTAAAGATATGGCTGCAGGATGAGTTTTCATTTTTAGGTGAATGCCCGTGGGAAGAAGATCTTAAATTCGCACGCGCTGTTTGCGAACAGGCTGAAGTTCCCCTTGAAGTTCTTCCTTTACAAACAGAATACTGGGAAAACGTGGTTTCTTATACTATTGATGAAATTAAGGAAGGCAGAACTCCCAATCCCGATATTTTTTGTAACAGTTTAATTAAGTTCGGGCAGTTTTACGATAAGATCGATCCTTCATTTGAAAAAGTTGCAAGCGGGCATTATGCAAATATTGAAGAAACAAATGGAAAATATATTCTTAAAACTTCTCCCGATCCTGTAAAAGACCAGACTTATTTTCTTTCTTACCTTACTCAAAAGCAAATATCAAGGGCGCTTTTTCCAGTTGGAAGGTATCACAAAACAGAAATACGAAACCTTGCTGAAAAATTTAAACTCCCTACACGGAGCCGTAAAGACAGCCAGGGAATTTGTTTTCTCGGGCAGATAAAATTTAAAGAATTTGTTAAACATCACCTTGGCGAAATTGAAGGCGAGATAATTGATGTTGATTCCAGCAAAGTGATGGGTAAGCATCCCGGTTATTATTATTACACAATTGGGCAACGCTCAGGTTTAAAGCTGAGCGGGGGACCCTGGTTTGTTGTTGGTAAAGATGTGAAGAAAAATATTGTATATATATCAAAAGAAAATACAACCGTACGAGAGCGGGACGAGTTTAAAGTCGGCAAGTTTAATTGGATTTCAGGTGATCCACCACAAACAAAAAAACTAAAAGTAAAATTACGCCACGGTGCAAATTTTTACAATTGCCAGATTGAGTGGTTGAATAAATCATTACTATCTGTAAAGATTGATAAACCGGATAAAGGAATAGCGCCCGGGCAGTTTGCAGTATTTTATGATGACGATGTTTGTCTTGGCGGAGGAGTGATTTTACAGGAATAAAAGACTTGGTTTTTTAATTGAGAGAATGCGGTGAGTTAATATAACTTTTCTCCGCAGAAATTTTTAATAACTTCTGGCAGTTTCCACATAGGAAAGCATACCGTATCCCAATTACAGAGTCCATCTTACAAATCCATACACTGCTAACTTCTTTTGTGCAATGCGGACATTTTATCTTTACTTTTTCCTTTTCAAGCAGTTTTGTCATCATTTATACTCTCCACGCATACTTATAAGACTCCCATAAACGTAGAAATGTTACGCACTTCTAGATATTTTTTTGTTTGTACAGCAGATCGGTAAAACTCCGTTTTAAGTTTTATCTTAAATGAAAGATAATATTCAAACATCGATAAAGCAATGAGGAATGTACTACTTTCAGAATTTTTAGTCTGATAAAAGACAAAATACTCGCCTGATTTTTCTTATATTAAAACATCATAAAAGGTTAAATAATGGAAAATTCTGCATTAATTTTTATACCGGATATAAGCGGTTTTACAAAATTTATTACACAAACCGAAATAAAACACAGCAACCATATAATTTCGGAACTGGTTGAAATAATTTTTGCAGCAAACCGGTTGAACTTAACAGTTTCAGAAATTGAAGGGGATGCAGTGCTCTTTTACAGGAAAGGGGAGCCGCCCACGCTGCAGGAACTTATTGAGCAGGTAAAAAATATGTTCCTCGATTTTCATACGCAGTTAAAAATTATCCAGCGGGATAATGTTTGCCAGTGCGGGGCATGCAGGTCTGCAATAAATCTTTCACTCAAATTTATTGTTCACTATGGGCAGTTGAGTGAAACCATCATCCAGAATTTTACAAAAATAATGGGCAGCGATGTTATTCTTGCCCACCGTTTATTGAAAAACAATATTGGAGAAACTGAGTACATGCTTCTTACAGATAAATATATGCAGACACAAGAAGTAAACGAAGAACAGTTGGAACCCTGGATTGAATTTATAGAACACACAGAAGAGTATGAGAATTTTGAAAAAACAAAAATTAAGTATGCTTTACTTTCTGAAATAAGGAAAGAAGTACCTGCG
>CBEPPX010000188.1:0-4640 GCA_965511205.1 uncultured Ignavibacteriales bacterium
CAGGACAAGTTTATAACGAAGATTACTGGATTGCGGGGATCTTTCTTGCTGCAGAAGCAACATTAATATATGTTGGACTTACTTATGATAAGAAAGGCGATGATCAAACAGCAAGCTTTGAAAAATATGCAGATCAAAACTGGAGCGTTGTAGATTATGCCACATGGTTGAACACTTATGAAGGCGGGGATATTAATATCGATCCTGATGAATCCAAGCTACCCTGGGAAAGAGTTAATTGGAGTGAACTAAATGCTGCTGAAACCGGTTCACATCATCTTCCTCCTCATGGCGAACAGCAGTACTATGAATTGATAGGTAAGTATCATCAGTACAGCTCCGGCTGGAATGACTTTACCGGCGGAGCAAATAAAGAGCTGGTCTCTCCAAACTTAATATATTATTCCGGGGAAAGAGGTAAAGCAAATGATTTCTACAGCACTGCCAAAACTGCTGTGATAGGAATCTATATAAATCATCTTCTCAGTGCACTTGAAGCAGTTTGGGGTGCAACAAGGTTTAATAACGATATTGCACTTAATGTAAGAGTAAAGAGTATTAACGTTGCAAACAGGATTGAGCTTATACCTACCTTGAATTTTAGATATAGTTTTTAATAGACAATAACACTCTTTCATTACCAAGCACCTAGAAAACTAACCTTTAGAAAACTAATCTTACAGCACTCACGTTCTCGGATAACCTCGGGGCTTTTTTTATGGGATTAATAAGTAGCTTGGCATTTCCCCGGATGAATCAGTAAGTTAGTTACAGAGTTAGATACTTTTATTGAAATTATAGATGTGGAATAGAATTTCTAACATAATCAGGCTCATCTGCTACCAAGGTTGTTCGTAAACCTAAATGCAACAACTTACCATAAAAATAAACTTCTAAACACAGAACTATAAAATATATGAGGCAGAAAATGAATATTCGTGTTACTGTTATTTCATTATTTATATTACTGGCGGTTAATCTGCTAGCGCAAACGGGTCCAAAATATCTTGTTGAGATTTCTCTCTCAGATGGTGAAAAACTTAATAAACTTGAAGAACTTAAAATTCCTGTATTACATTTTACGGACGAATCACTAATCACTTTACTAACCATGCCAAAACTTAGCAAGGTTGAAGAACTTAATATTAGTTTCAAAACACTGAGTGAAAAGCAGGCAAATGATAAATATTACATTGTTTCTTCATCAAATCAAATTGATATTGGAAGTAAGATCGCTGGCGAACAGATTGTATTCAAAGGTGAAGGAAATGCCATCATAAAAAATTTGAATCTGGATATTTCTGATTTAGTGAAAAAGGGTATAAACATTGTCGAATTAAATGGAGTTAATCTGTTTAAAAATGAAAAATTTGTTTTGCCTCAAACTGATTTTCAATTAAGTGATTCTACTATTGCACAAATTGTATCTGCTGTTAATGCTGATAGTGTGAGATATATAATCCAAAGCTTACAGGATTTTGAAACACGTTTTCTCTTTGCCTCCACAAGAGATTCTGTTGCAGGGTGGATAAAAGCACAATTTATCCGTTGGGGTTATACAGATGTCGTAATTGATTCATTTGTATATGACGGCACATGGCAAAAAAATGTTGTAGCTACTTTGCCTGGCATTTACACTCCAGATAAAATAAATATTGTGGGCGGACATCACGATTCATATTCTTCCGGCGATCCTATGGTTTTTGCCCCCGGCGCAGATGATAATGCAAGCGGTACCTCGGCTGTACTTGAAATGGCTCGCGTTTTAAAGGAAACAAATTATCAACCGGAATCCACAATCAAATTTATCACCTTTGCAGCTGAAGAATATGGTTTGTGGGGAAGTAAAGACTATGCGCTTAAAGCTTATAATTCTGGAATGGATATTAATATTATGATTAACCACGATATGATTAGCCATACTTACAGTCCTGTTGCTAATAGTACTGTTGATATTAATTATTACGCAGGATTTGAATACTTAAGAGAGCTTGCAATGTATTGTACTCAAACCTATTCGCTTCTTACACCATATATCGGCAGCCAGAATAGTGCAGGTTCAGATAGCCACTCATTTTGGCAGTTAGGTTTTCCATCAGTGTATTTTGAAGAACGAGATTTTAGTCCTTATTACCATTCTCCCGCGGATACAATTGGCAACTATAGTATGGAGTTCTGCGCTGAAGTAATTAAATCATCCTGTGCAACACTGCTTTCGCAAATAGTTATCCCTTCTCCCATAAAAAATTATAAATTAGTTGATGGCGGAAATGGTAGTTCCTTAGCTTTAAACTGGAGCCCCAACATAGAACCAGATTTAGATGGTTACAATATTTACATTGGAACCTCAACAGGAGTCTATGATAGTGCGTCCAGCACTCTTGATACGGTTTATATTCTTAATGGATTAATAGAAGGAACAACATATTACGTGGGAGTTTCAGCATATGATAATGCTGGAAATGAAAGCATAATTGTTGAAAGAAATGCAATTCCACTGGTTCTTCCACTTCCTCCAACCGGTTTTACCGCACTGCCACAATGGCACAAGGTTCAGCTTAACTGGAACGCCAACCTTGAATTTGATCTTATGGGATATGATATCTACCGCTCGGAGATAGAAGGAGCGCTTGGTGATAAGCAAAATTCTTCAATCTCTACAGATACTATTTATGTGGATCTGAATGCTACTAACGGAGTGTATTACTATTACACAATAAAGGCAGTAGATAACCAGCTAAATGAAAGTGAAAATAGTACAACTTTACGTTCAAAAGTTGTTTCATTGGATCAGGGAGTGCTTATAGTAGATGAAACAAAAGATGGAGATGGTTCACAGATGAATCCAACTGATGAACAGGTAGATGATTTTTACAATGAACTTTTTTCGAATTTTACCAGCGAAGAATATGACTTGATAGAGGAGGGAAGTATAGGATTAGCGGATCTTGGTGCATATTCATCTATAATATGGCACGGAAATGATGCTGAAGATATGAGTGCACCATTTAATTCCAAACAAAGTATAAAAGAGTATTTAGATTTCGGTGGGAACTTATTATATACAGGCTATCGTCCATCTAAAGCATTTGAACAGGTGATAGGTCTGCAAGGTTCATTCGGGGCGGGAGATTTCATTTACGATTACCTTAAAATAGATGAAGCATTAAGCAAAATTTTTGCATTGTGTAACGGAGCAATTGCAAATGAAACCGGGTATAGTAATATTTTTGTTGATTCTGCGAAAACCCTTGCATCGAACCAGTTTCATTTAAAAACTATTGAAAATATTGAACCTTCCAGTCTAGGAACTGCAATTTATAAATATGCAACTATGTTCGATTCATCTTCAACTCAAGGCATCTTAAAGGGTAAACCAGTTGGTGTAGAATATATCGGTACAGATTATAAAGCAGTAACGCTGAGTTTCCCACTATATTATATGAACTTATCACAAGCAAAAGAATTAACAGAACACATTATGATAGATAAATTTGAAGAGGTTATGCCTGTTGAAAGTGAAGTAAGTTCTTTACCAACAGAATATAGTCTATCACAAAACTATCCTAATCCGTTTAATCCATCAACTAAAATTAAATACTCCATTCCACAAGCATCGCACGTCATTATGAAAGTATTTGATGTACTCGGTAATGAAATTTTAATATTAGTTAACGAGGAAAAAAATACTGGTATATATGAGTTAACCTGGAACGCTGAAAAACTACCAAGTGGTATTTATTTCTATCAACTAAAAAGTGGCAGTTTTGTTGAAACTAAAAAGATGATTTTGATTAAATAGTGTTACCACATCGAAGTAGAACAACAATATATTTTGTAAATTAAGTAAAATAAAATTTCAAAACTTCCGAAATCTAAATGTGGAGAAATAATATGAATTACATCTTTGAAAAGAATAGATTTAAAAATGTTTTTAGTTTAGTTTTATTTCTGAGTATAGTTTTTCTCATTTCACCAAATCTAATTTTTTCTCAAACAAACGAACAAAAAAATGGTAATCCACCAGATCCCACAGCACATCATGAAATTAAAGATGATGATTATATCCCGGATTTAAGGGATAGTCAGGAAAGATCGCCAGCATATAATTATACAATGAGCAATATTACTACTGTCCAGGTAAATGTTGATGGAAGCGGGCAAAACATAGTTGGAGATGCTGCAAATGAACCTTCACTTGCTGTTGATCCAACGGATAGGAACAGGATGACCATAGGATGGAGGCAGTTCAACACAATAAGCAGTAATTTCCGCCAGGCCGGGTATGGATTTACAACGAACGGTGGACTGACATGGGCATTCCCGGGAGTAATTGAACCAGGTATATTCCGATCAGATCCTGTACTGGATGCAGATAAAGATGGAAATATTTTCTATAACAGTTTAACAAATACCCCGGAATTTTTATGTGATGTATTTAAATCAAGTGATGGAGGATCCTCCTGGGATGGTGGAACTTTTGCTCAGGGAGGAGATAAACAATGGATGACAATAGATAAAACCGACGGCTCCGGATCCGGTCATAATTATTCTTTCTGGACTTCTAGTTTCAGCGTCTGTAGTCCTGATTTTTTTACACGTTCAACTGACGGTGGTGCAAGTTTTGAAGATTGTGTTTC
>CBEPPX010000189.1:0-4639 GCA_965511205.1 uncultured Ignavibacteriales bacterium
AGAATTAGAAATAAATTTAGAAAATAAAGCTGCAAACTGGGGAAGTGGATTGTAAGAATTCGTCTCACATTTTATTTCTAATATTATTTGTTACCTTAATAATCAAAAATTCAATTAAGAAAAATTAAATGAAAATTGTACTTAATCATCATGAAGAAATAGTTAACAAAACTATTTCTAGAATTGAATCTGAAAATATTATCGAACGAACCTGGAAAAAGGATCATACTGTATGGCACAATGATCCAACAGAAATTTCTAACAGGTTGGGATGGCTGGACTGCGTTGATGTAACCAGAAACTCAATTGAGGAAATCAATTTGTTTGTTGATGAAGTTAGATCTGAAGGGTTTACGCACGCATTATCAATGGGAATGGGTGGTTCATCTCTTGCGCCTGAAGTTTTCAGGTTAACCTTTGAAGTAAAGGAAGGATATTTAGATCTATCAGTTTTAGATAGCACTCATCCCGAAGCTGTAAAGGAGTTTAGCAATAAACTTGATGTTGAAAAAACATTGTTCATTGTTTCTACAAAATCTGGTGGAACAGTAGAAACAATCTCTTTTATGAAATACTACTACACGGAAGCAGTTAAATAACTTGGGAAGGAAAAAGTTGGTAATTACTTTGTTGCTATTACGGATCCGGAAAGCGGATTAGAAGCAATGGCAAAAGATTTAAACTTTAGGAAAATATTTTTAAATGATCCTGATATCGGTGGGAGATACTCTGCATTATCATTATTCGGGGCTGTACCTGTTGCGTTAGTTGGAGTTAACCTGGATGAATTCTTAAACAAGGCAGAGAAAATAGTTAACGAATGCAAGCTTTAGGATGTTTTCAAAAACAGCGGTGCAATGATTGGAGCAATTATTGCAACTCTTGCAAATGAAGGAATTGATAAATTTACAATCCTTAGTTCTTCACAATTAAGATATTTTGGAGCATGGCTTGAGCAACTAATAGCAGAAAGCACAGGCAAAAATGGTAAGGGAATTTTACCAGTTGATCTTGAACCAATGAGTTCAATTGAAAATTTTCCCCGCAATAGAGTTTTTGTTCAACTTAAATTAGAAGGTGATTCTTTCAACGATGAAATTATAAACGTAATTAAAGAAAAAGATTTTCCCTTTATTGAAATAACTTTAAATGATGTTTATGATCTTGCTGGTGAGATTTTCCGCTGGGAGTTTGCAACTTCTATAGCTGGTTATGATTTAGCTGTTCAACCTTTCGATCAGCCAAATGTGGAAAGTGCAAAAGTTGCCGCAAAACAAATGATGAATGAATACCAGCAACAGGGAGAACTCCCAAAGTTATTGCCTTCACTTGAAATGGATAATGTAAAAGTCTTTGGTAATCTGCAATCAAAAAATATTTCTGAAGCAATAAACACGTTTGTTGCCCTTGCAGAAAAGGGAAAAAGTTATATTTCAATCCAGGCATATTTAAAACCCACTGAAATAACATGGGAAGCGCTTCAAATTCTTTGTTCGAAAGTTCTATCTAAATACAAAGTTGCAACAACACTCGGTTATGGTCCGAGGTTTCTTCATTCAACCGGGCAGTTGCACAAGGGTGATGGAGGAAATGGTTTATTCATTCAAATCATCGCTGTTGGTTCAGAAGATCTTCCCATTCCGTTGAGTGCAGGTGATGTAAAATCTGAAATTACATTCGGAACCCTCATAAATGTACAATCGCTCGGAGACCGGCATGCGTTGCTTGATAGCGGGAGAAAAGTACTAAGATTAGAGCTTTCCGGAAATGCAGCAGAATCAATTCTGAATTTAATTTAGCACAATTATTTACCATCATTTTTTTTCGATGACTTGACAAACAATTAAATCTATCGTATATTTACGATGAACGATAAAGGAAATTAAATGGCTATTGCTAAAACAGAGGATTTTACTAAAACAGAGATTGAAATTGCTGAAATAGCAAAAGCATTATCTCACCCAGCAAGGATTAAAATATTAAAGATCCTTTACGATTTGAATTCCTGCATGGTTGGCAGTATTGTTGATCTCCTTCCGCTATCTCAATCAACCGTGTCGCAGCATCTTAAAGAATTAAAGCGGGTTGGACTGATACAGGGAGAAATTGAGGGACCAAAGATTTGTTACTGTATAAATCCTAAAGTGATGGAAAAAGTAAGAAATGAATTCAATAAACTATTTTCACAAGTTTGTAAATGTTAAAGAAAGGAAATTATCATGCCTACAAATAATGAAATAAAGCAAGTAGTAAAAGAAAAATATGGAGAAATTGCAGCAAATAATTCTTCCTGCTGCGGTCCGACTTCCTGCTGCGGAACAAAGAACAAGGTAATTGATTATTCAATTATGCAGGATGATTATACGGGGCTCGATGGATATGTAGCTGATGCTGATTTAGGATTGGGATGTGGTCTTCCTATCGAGTTTGCAGGAATTAAGAAGGGAGACACTGTTGTTGATCTGGGTGCAGGTGCTGGTAATGATGTGTTTGTTGCCAGAGCTTTAACCGGCGAAGAAGGAAAAGTAATCGGGATTGATATGACCGAGGAGATGATAAGTAAAGCAAATATAAATAATGCTAAGCTTGGTTATAAAAATGTTGATTTCCGCTTAGGGGAAATTGAAAATATGCCAATTGATAATGATGTTGCCGATGTTATAGTTAGTAATTGTGTGCTTAATCTTGTACCAGATAAATTAAAAGCATTTTCCGAGATGTATCGTGTAACAAAACCGGGCGGACATTTTTGTGTATCCGATATAGTCCTTAAAGGTGAACTCCCGACTCAGTTGAAAAAATCTGCTGAGATGTATGCAGGATGTGTTGCCGGTGCTGTTCAACAGGATGAGTATTTGGGAATTATTGAGCAGGCAGGATTTAAAGATGTTGAAATCAAAAAGACAAAAGTGATTGAACTGCCGGATAATATCCTGGAAGATTACCTTAGCAGTGAAGGAATGAAAACTTATAAAGAAAGTAAGATTGGAATTTTTAGTATAACAGTTGTTGGATATAAAAAATCTTAAAACACAATAAACAAATCTCAAAAAACAAATAAGCACCAATTTTTAATAAATAAAGTTTAAAGTTTGTTATTTAGGAATTGAGATTTATTTGTGATTTGTTTTTTGGAAATTGGATATTTAATAGGAATATCTTTTAATGATTAGAATCTTAATACTCTGCACAGGCAATTCCTGTCGGAGTCAGATGGCGGAAGGTTACTTAAAATCTTTTGATAAAGAACTGGAAGTTTACTCAGCCGGAACAAAACCTGCTGATAAAGTAAATCCATTTGCAGTGAAAGCAATGACTGAAATTGGAATTGATATAAGCAATGGCATTGCCGAAGATGTAGATAACTATGTAAATCAATCATTTGATTATGTAATTACGGTGTGTGATAACGCAAAGGAAGTTTGTCCTGTTTTTAATGGAGAAGTAAAACAACAACTGCACATGCCGTTTGATGATCCTGCTGATGCTACCGGAACCGAAGAAGAAGCGCTGGCTGTTTACAGAAAAGTTAGAGATAAAATATTTGAGAGACTTAATCAGTTTTACAAGAAGGAAATAGCACACTGATGACACCGATGAAACTGATGAACACAGATTCAGATCAGCGTTGATCTGTAGTATCAGTGTTATCTGCGTACCATTTAATTAATTAGAATTAGGAGATAATAATCCTAAAACAAAGACTTAAATTTTTAGACCGTTACCTCACTCTCTGGATATTTCTTGCAATGTTCGTTGGAGTCTTTTCTGGTTATCTTTTCCCATCAATAGTTGATTTCTGGAATCAGTTTCAATCAGGTACAACCAACATTCCTATTGCTGTTGGGTTAATCCTAATGATGTACCCACCGCTGGCAAAAGTTAAGTATGAAGAACTTGGAGATGTTTTCAGGAATGTAAAAGTTTTATCTCTCTCCCTGGTTCTAAACTGGATTTTGGGTCCAATTCTTATGTTCATTCTTGCAGTAGTTTTTCTGCAGGATTATCCTCACTACATGGCAGGAGTTATCTTAATCGGACTTGCGCGCTGTATTGCAATGGTTATTGTATGGAACGATCTTGCTAAAGGAGACAGGGAATACGCTGCAGGATTAGTCGCATTCAATTCAATTTTCCAGGTACTCTTCTTCTCTTTTTATGCTTATATGTTTCTAACAGTAATACCCGGATGGCTTGGAATACAAACATTCAAAGTTGACGTAACAATTGGACAGATTGCAGAATCTGTTTTTATTTATCTTGGCATTCCATTTTTTGCAGGAATGATAACCCGCTTTTCCCTGGTTAAATTAAAAGGGAAAGATTGGTATGAAAGAAAGTTTATTCCGAAGATAAGCCCAATTACTTTGATTGCCTTACTTTTTACAATTGTTGTAATGTTTTCCTTAAAGGGTGAGTACATTGTAAAAATACCGCTCGATGTTGTTAGGATTGCAATCCCACTTGTAATTTATTTTCTTATAATGTTTTTTGTTTCTTTCTTTTTAGGTAAGAAGATTGGGGCAGATTATCCAAAAACAACTTCACTCTCTTTTACCGCGGCAAGTAATAACTTCGAATTAGCCATTGCTGTTGCAATTGCTGTGTTTGGAATTAATAGCGGTGAAGCATTTGCTGC
>CBEPPX010000190.1:0-4630 GCA_965511205.1 uncultured Ignavibacteriales bacterium
GCAGGTTATTCAGAGCTGTATTTACAGTCTTCTTTACCTTGTTGAATTCTGCTTCGCTTAACTCATAATCTGAAGATGCAATAAATTCTTTATTGTTAAGAAGATGTTCTAATTTAATTTCTTCAGAAAGATTTGCAGTTTTTTTAATCTGTTTTAAAACTTTAAGGTAACTTTTAAGTTTTTCTTCATCAAAAGCCGAGATGCCGTTTAATGTTGTATCTCTTTTTATCTGTATAGAAATATTTATTTTGCCACGTTTAATTTTATCCTTAATTAATTCCCTTAGCTCATATTCTCTATGAGAAAGAAATTGAGGCAGTTTTATAAACACTTCAAGATAGCGGCTGTTTACGCTTTTAACTTCAGCTTCTATGGAAATTTTGCTGGTTACAATGCTTTCTTTGCCGTAACCGGTCATACTCTGAATCATAAAGAACCTATATTAAAAAAGAGTTATAAAAATAAAGATATTAATGCTCTCTATCAATAAAAACTGCTAATTGGAAGGATGGATGGTTAAGATTGGAATAAAGTAAGTGCTTTTTAAAATGCTTCTCCAATGCCAAAATGAAATTGCATTGATTTGAAAACAGATTTTTCAAAAATGAATTTCTTATCAGCCGGATCGTAAAATTTAAACCCAATATCTAACCTGAACGGAGCAATTGGAGAATAATACCTGATACCTGTTCCAACAGCAACAGCTAACTGATCCCATCGTATTTTATTATAACCATTCCAGGAATTTCCATAATCCATAAAAACAGCAAAGCCATATTCCTGCTCAAATTTTCTTCTATACTCAAAGCTTCCCTCAATTAAAAATGTTCCTCCTCGTATTCTAAAGTCACTAGTCAAACCTGGTGCGCCTATGTACAAAATTTGGTCTGAAGGAATAAGTTCCCGTGCACGCCATCCCCTAACTGAGTTGCTGCCACCAGCAAAAAATGTTTGACTGGGTGATATCAATTCCGGTCCGCCTTTTATCATCTGGATATAACCTGTTTTTGCTTTTATACCAAGAACAGTAAATTTATCTTTGGAGACCGGCAAAAATAGTCCTAAAGATAATTGCAGTTTATAGTAGTAACCCAGGTCATTGGTGGTTTCAATAAGATTGTTTGTATTCGGTTCACGAAACTCCCATACAACATCGGATGAAGCAATTTCACTGATTAGGGATATTATCCTGCCGTTTGTAGGATAAAACAGATTATTAGTAGTGCTGGAGGCAATTTCTGTACCAAGCGAAGTTGTGAATGTTCGGGCATCTGCAGCCACAGTATCTAAATCTCCCACTTTAAAAGGTAAGTCAGGCAGTTTCCAGGAAAGTTGGTCAAGTCTAAAATAAGGATTAAGAACATTGATAAATGTATATGAGGGCATATCTACTGTTAGGGTTAATACGCTGCCTATATTCCTGTAATCCACTGAAGAAATATTGTACGATTTTAAATATCCTTCCAACCTTCCTGAAATACTTCTGATAAAGAGAAATGGCTGCTCAAGCAACAACGAGAGGTCAATTTCCGATTGAAAAGTTTTTTCAAATCTTTCCGAAGAAAAACTGATATTGGATATATCTGTAATTCTAAACCTTGCCCTTAAAGTAAGTTTCCGGGCATCACCTAAAAAGTTCTTGCGAATGTAGCTGGCACCAACGCCAAGGTTAAAAGTATTAAGCTCATTATCTGCAAATACTTCAGGCGAAAGTTCGTTAAGCGGACCGATGTTACCGGTTATTAATAAAGGCACAAAATTCTTTATTGTATCCTCTAAAACTCCTCTCAGATTTATAGAATTGAAGAGTCCTGTTCTTGCAAGTCTTAAACGGCTTTTAGCAATATTTTCCACACTATAAACATCACCAACATTAATGTTGGTTACATATCTAATCATATCATCACTAACGAGATCTTTCCCTTCCCCTTCCTTTTCAATATTCACATCGCTGTAAAGATAAAGATTGCCAAGAGTAATGTAAGTGCTCAAACTGGTTTTAAAATTAACCGTATCAATACTTATAACAGTACTATCAAACTCAACAAGCATATAGCCAAAATTTTTAAGATAATCTACAATTGATTCAAATCTTGTATTGAGGTCTTCCTGGCTGAACCTTGCATCGTTGGCAGGATAAAGTAAGGGACTTACCTGTGAAAATAAATTTTCATCAAGTGTTTCCAGTCCATAAACCTTGTTATCTCCATATGTAAACGGAGTTCCTTCTTGAATATAGTATTTTAGTTCTGCATCGCCAGCAGATGTATCGATTTTGTAATTGTATAATATTTCCGCCAAGAAAAAACCGTTTACGGCATAGTAAGATTTAAGAGAGATCATATCGAGAGGGATTGAGGTTGTATCATAATACTCTGGCGGCGAACCTAAACCACTAAATGAATTAAGGAATTTCCAGAACCACCAGGGAGTTTCTTTACTTTGCAGAACGCTTTCTAATTCAGAATCAAGAAATTCTTCATTTCCTTCAAAATTTATTGATGACAGCTCAAAATCTTCCTGCTGCTGTGCAAATAGTGCTGCCTGGAAACCCAGTGCGGCAATAAAAAAAGAAACAGTTAAAAACTTTAAGACCATCTATAAATATTCTTTTTACTACAGCTACTTAATTATTATTGCACAAAGATATATAATAAATCGGCGGCACACTATATTATAAATCGTTGCAGGCAGAAGTTTGTTTTAGAAATTTAATTTGCCACTTCACTAATTATTTCCGGATTCAATAACTTTGAGTGAGGGATAATCTCTTCTAAAGTAACTAACAAAAAAGGTTCGCAGCATCGGGATATCAATATTGTCTGATAATTCCAGAGTAGCAGGACCGCGTGCAGCAGTAGTAAGATGTGCAGAATATACTTTTCGCTTATTTAGATCTACTACGTGCAAAAAAACTTCTCCTCCACCCGAACCCATAAAATATGATTTGGAATTATAATAAATTAATTCGTTCGGGATCTCAGAAAACTTTATCTTATCAACAATGCATCCATCAAATGAACCTTCCAGCAAACCGGATGTATATTGATGAACGAATTCACCCTCATTCCAGCTAACCAAACTGAATTTTATTCCAAATTGATTATTGCTTGTTTCTTCCACTCCGGCACAAATTGATTTCACACTATCAGATTCGAAGTAACCGGAAGCAGAAAAGGATACTCTTTCACCTACAGTTTCTCTTGCAACCTCCAAAACCTGCGTCTGGTCTTCAAACAAATTGTGCGGAGGAGGCTCATATCCTTTATCGCAGGAAACAGTTATAAAAATTGATATAACAAATAACAGGTATTTCATTCTATTTAATAACAACTTCTGTTCCTATTTTTATTACAGAATAAATTTCTTCAATATCTTCATCACTCAGTGCAACTGAACCGTCAGTCCAGTTAAACACAAAGGGCAGATTTTTAAGGATATAATTGAATTTACCAATTCCATGAATACCAATATTGCCACCCAGTACACGGTTGTACCCTGTACATCCTTCATAGTAATATTCAAACTTTATGTTGTTGAACTCTTTTTGCGAAATCAAACCTTTCTTTAAAGCATCCGATGCATCATCAAGACTTGGGTAATTTAACCTGAAAAGTTTATAATACTTGCTGGATGTATCGATACTGCATACCTGGTACCTTCCTACCGGCGTTGCGCCGTCTCCAGCCCTCCTTTTCGGCTTATGAAGAGTGCGCCCAAAACTTGCACGGTATGTTTTTACAAGCACTGAGTCTTCGTAAAGATCAAGAGTAAAGTTAATCCGGTTTATTACAATATTTGGATTCTTTAACTCCGTAAATCCTTTTTGCATAAGTGCTTCCGAAAGTGGAACTTCCCTTAAATTGAGAATAATTCCATAAACAATAACACCGCATAAAAATAGAAATATTGCTAAGGTCATATAGATGATATTTCTAACAGTTGCCTTGTTTAAATACTCAGAAGGAGTTATCGGACCTATTTTAAAGGATTTGAAATCGAAATTTTTCTTCAAATGATTTCTATATCAGTTTTTAAATAGAGAAAAACTATCAATACTTTGCGACAAAATTTAATCAAATTTAGCTTAACTTATAAGTTGATAGTAAAATCATTTATTATAGAAAAATGCCCATTCGTTCAGTTTCAATTATATATTTAATCATTGTTTTGCTTTTCCTAAACCTAACCAGCAATGCTCAAATAAGGATAAAAGCAGTTGGAGATATAATGCTCGGCTCTGTAACTCCAAAAACCATTCTGCCGCCGGATGAAGGAAGAGAATTTGTTAGTTCAATTGGGAAATATCTTACAGAAGCAGATATTGTTTTTGGAAATCTTGAAGGAGCAATAATAGAGGATGGTATGCAGCCGGTAAAGTGTTCTGATAAATCGAGGAAAGCAGGAAGATGCTATGAATTCGGAATGCCTGAGGTTTTATCCGCTTCACTAAAAGGAATGGGCTTTAATGTTTTAAATATGGATAATAATCATTCTGAAGATTACGGAGCGGACGGTTACCTGTTTACACAACAAAAACTTAATGAGCTTGGAATTAAGTTTGCTCCCAAAACAGGTTTTGCAGAATTCTTAATTGAAGAGAAAAAGATTGTGGTTGCTGCATTCGGTT
>CBEPPX010000191.1:0-4600 GCA_965511205.1 uncultured Ignavibacteriales bacterium
GATTAAAGATAAAAGCAAAATATAACAGCTTAAAAATGTACAAGGAACTGAAGAAGATTTTATGGAAATATCCCTCCGAACAGTTTGCTAACATGGCTCAGAAAACGTTGGAATATTATATCATAATTTTAATAAAGAATATAATCGAAGAAACAGGTATCCATAATATTGCTCTTTCAGGTGGAGTTGCATCAAATGTAAAAGTGAATATGAAGATAAGAAACTTACCGGAATGTGAGGAGATTTTTGTCTTCCCTCATATGGGAGACGGCGGTTTAGCACTGGGAGCAGCAATGTATCGCAATTATCGACTAAATGAAGTTACTAATTATAAATTTGATTCAATTGCATTTGGATTAGAATACTCTAACGAGGAAATAGAGAAAGAACTGAAACAGGCGAATTTAATTTACAAAGCACCCACTAATCTTGAAAAAGAAACTGCTGACCTTATCGCACAAGGAAATATTATCCTCTGGTTTCAGGATAGGATGGAATATGGACCCCGTGCTCTTGGTTCCAGGAGTATTTTAGCCTTACCGAATAAACCGAATATAAAAGACGAGTTAAATCTTAAGTTAAAAAAACGAGTTTGGTATCAACCGTTTTGTCCAAGCTTATTAGAGGAAGATGCACCGGTTTTATTAGAAGATTTTAATGGTAAACCAAATTATTTTATGACAATGGCATATGAAGTTCGCGAAGAATACAGGCAGGAATTGATTGCCGTTATAAATATTGATGGATCGTGCCGCCCGCAGATTCTTGGCAAAGACAATAATTCTAAGTATGCAAAATTGTTAAAAGCGATTAAAGTTTTAACGGGTAAGGGAGTTGTATTAAATACTAGTTTTAATATTCACGGGGAACCTCTTGTTTGCTCTCCAAAAGACGCAATTAAAACATTTTTAACAACTGGTATAAAGCATTTAGTAATAGGTAATTTTATTGTAACACAATAAACAATTAATGTTAACCGGATTCATTTAAATAAATTATTATAATGTTAAAAAGTAACTCAAAATCTAAACTCTTATTGACAACTCTAACTGCAGGGTATGTTGTTTACTTAGTATTAATAATTTTGTGTTTTTTGTTATTCAATCTTTCTGAGATAAAAAGAATATTAATTGATTCACAATTTTATTTCTTAGAAATAAACTTCATCCTAATTATTGTCGGGTTCATTTTAATATTTCCATTTCTAAAAAATCTAATTCTTACTATTCCCCGTAAAATCATTTATCTTTTACTCGGTATTACTGTTAGCGGAGTTTTACTAACAAATTTTGTTGCACCTCAGACACATAGAATTTATTATGATGAAGATATTTATGAAAATATTGGTCAAAATTTAGCAACTCTTCAGAAAGCCCAGCTCTGCATTGATGGTAGTACTCTTTATGGGGTTTATAATTGCCAGAATGGATTATATAATAAACAGCCTTATGCATATCCTTACTTACTTAGCATAGTTTACAGATTATTTGGAGTTAGCGAAACTGCATCATTTATTTTAAACAATTTCCTTTTGGGCTTCTCTATTATAATAGTTTTTCTTATTGCATTTCTTCTTTTTAAAAACTATTCAATAGGAATTTTCTCCGCCTTAATGTATGCTTTGATACCACAAAACTTGCTATGGTTTAACACTACGGCGGCGGAGCCTTCTACAGCACTATTTGGTGCAATGTTCATATTATCTTTATTGATATTTTTAAAGGAAAAATCTAACAGGTCATTATTTCTAGTTGCTGTAATGGCAAGTTTTGCAATTCAATTCAGGCAGGAATCAATTTTATTAGTTCTTGTAGCATTGCTAAGCATAATCATCTACAAACCATCTGAATTCAAAAGTTTAAGAATTTATAATGCTGGATTACTATTTTTAGCTCTTTCTTTTGGATATATAATTCACCTATTTGTAACCAGCGGCGATAGCTGGGGAACTGCTGCTGCAAAATTCAGTTTAGAATACTTCGCACATAATTTCACAATTAATTCATTGTTTTATATTGATAATATAAAATTCCCGATTTTGTTCACACTATTCTTTCTTACAAGCTTTTTTGCAAAATCATTTATTAAAGAAAAGTTATTATTAGTTATTTGGTTCTTATGTTTTTGGGGTGTTTTCTTATTCTTCTATGCAGGAAGTTATAGTTACGGAGCTGACGTAAGGTATTCATTAGTATCGTATGTTCCCCTAGTTATCCTGGCAGGGTTAGGAGTCTATCAGTTACAGGATTTTTTGAAAAATAATTTATCATTAAAATCGTATCTAAACCCGATCTTTGGAATTATTATAATAATATCGTTTCTAAAATTCCTTCCGCAAGTTCGTGCAGAAACACAGGAAGCCTGGGGTGCAAGAGCCGATCATCTTTATGCGAAAGAATTTGCAACGCTTTTGCCGGAAAACTCAATCATATTAACTCACAATCCAAATATGTTTCATCTATGGGGCAAAAATGCAGCTCAAATATCTCTTGCTACCGATGAAAAAAGTTATGTAAATCAAATATTGTTTTATCAATATAAGGCGGGAGTTTATCTGCATTGGAATTACTGGTGCAACGCAGCTGATTCATTACAAAACTCGTTTTGTGAAAACGTGCTAAATGATTATGAATATGAATTGATTAAAGAATTTCAGGAAAATGATTACAATTATGCGTTGTATCGTTTAGAATTAAAAGATCAGCAAGAAATTCCTTATCAAAAAGCGAAGTATCCAAAATTGGAAAGCCCTATATTTGACCCGGATAAATAATTTTTTTTAAGTAAGTTTGCTTTTGAAAAAATTAAGATTAAATTTAATCATAGTTTAAAAGTAGAATTCTTAAACATAAAAAGAGGCTGTGTTAGTCATGAAATTAATCCATTCATTATTCGTAATTACAATCGCATTGTTAATTTTTGCTTGCGGTGAGAAGGAAAAGGAAGTGGAGCAGGAACCATCAGAAGTTACTGTTGGGATGACCTATGATGAAGTAGAAGGGATTTTAGGAAAACCTACATCTATCCTTAGGGGAGCAAATGAATTAGCTGCTATAGAGGAAATTCCAGAAGATCCATTAAGAGTAATTAATGTTGATACCGTTGATACAAAAAAAGAAGATAATCGTTGGATGGCTCCACAAGAAGTTAAAACCAGTAAAGAGGAGCTGTATGTAACGTGGGTTTATGATGAAGAAAAAACCGAAGACTATTATGTTTTGTATGATAATTACAAAGCAGGACAAACCATAACTAAAAAAGTTCCGGTATATTATTTAGGTGATAAGAAGGTTTCGAAAGATGAATATAATGCCGCAACTGGTATACGCTATAATGAACCTGGGGTAACCGGTAAAAAACTGAATTTAGATAAAACTGTGCAGAAAAAGAAACTTCCGATTGACAGTACGAAAACAAAAAAGCTGCCTAAAACTACAGATCCACAGACGAAAGGGAAAGTGATTGAAAAGAGAATTGAATATGTTACCAAAACAGTGGGTAGTAAGGATGCTACTGTAGAATCAGTTGATAAGGTTAGTTACGAAGTTGAATATAAACTTTGTGTTGTATTTGATGAAGCCAGCCAAAGAGTTACAGCTAAGGAATTCTATCCTTTTGCTGTGAAAGAGTTGAAGGATTAAAAACACATATTTATAAAAGATTTACTGGAGCCCCGAAGAGATTCGGGGCTTTTTTTTATACAGTTTTGCGAATTACTAATAGTAGCCGCTCATCAAGTATATTTTTCTTGCCTTAGTCTGAATTATATCTTAGTTTAGATATAATAAATGACAAAGGGAAAGAGTTATGAGAACCTTAACCAAAGTTATTCCAGTCTTACTATTTCTTTTGCTAACCATATTTTTATATCATTGCGATGAAGAATCCCCAACTAATTCAGATATTCAACCTGGAAATGGATTAATATTCGTTGACTCTAACCCACCTGGGGCAGAGATATTTTTGCAAAACACTTCGACGGGTAAATTCACCCCAGATAGTATTAAAAACTTAGTTCCAGAGTCGTATGATGTAAGATTAAAACTAAATGAGTTTACCGACTCTTCATTGGTGGTTAACGTGAAAGGAGGTTTAACAATTACAGTTTATGTAGACTTCACACTATCTACCGGAAACCTATTTGTTAGTTCTTCCCCCCAGGGAGCACAAATATTTTTAGAGAACATTAATACAGAGAAAACTACTCCAGACTCTATATTTTATTTGGAACCTCGTTCTTACAATGTAAAATTAATATTTACTAATGGTGATGATGTAACTCAAAATGTGTTGATTGAGGCAGGAAAAACTAGCGATTTAATTCTTAATTATTTTGGGACACTTTCAATCGATTCCAATCCCCCAGGTGCAGAGGTATTACTTGATAGCATAACAACTGGAAAAGTAACGCCAGCTATACTTGACAGTCTATTCCCGGGTCAATATGAAGTTTCTCTCAAATTAACAGGTTATAGTGACATATCTGTTACCGTTCAAATACACCCCGGTAATCAGGAACTATTTATTAATTACCCCCCCATTACAACAACAACCACAACTGTTCCCACAACAACCACAACTGTTCCCACAACAACCACAA
>CBEPPX010000192.1:0-4582 GCA_965511205.1 uncultured Ignavibacteriales bacterium
AGTGAAGATGAACTGATTAAAAAGGTTTCAGAACTAATTTCAAATGAAAAAGTGATTGGTTGGTTTCAGGGCAGAATGGAATTTGGTCCAAGAGCATTGGGTTCCCGAACTATAATCGGTGATGCACGCTCATCGAATATGCAATCAACAATGAACCTTAAAATAAAATTCAGGGAAAGTTTCAGACCGTTTGCACCATCCGTTCTTAGGGAAAAAGTTTTGGAATATTTTAATGTTGATGTAGATAGTCCGTACATGCTCCTTGTGGCAGATGTGAATGAAAAAAGAAGAAAAAAAATGAGTGATGAAGAAAGCAGACTGTTTGGTATCGAAAAATTAAATGTTCAGCGCTCTGATATTCCAGCAATCACGCATATTGATTATTCTGCGCGACTGCAAACGGTGCACAGTGATACCAATCCTTTATATCATAAGCTCATAAAAAAGTTTGAGGAAGATTCAGGATACGCTGTAATTATAAACACTTCTTTTAATGTTAGAGGTGAGCCGATTGTTTGCACTCCGGAAGATGCCTACAGATGTTTTATGAGAACCGACATGGATTATTTAGTAATGGGGAACTATATATTTGATAAGAAACATCAGATGCCAATAGAAAAAGATACTGATTGGAAAAAGGAATTTGAGCTTGACTAAAGAAAAATTATGTTAAAAGAAGAAATCGAAAATATAAAAGAAGAAAAAACTGATCTTCGCAAATTCGGTGTAACTGTTGGGATTGTTATTTTACTAATCAGTGCTTCTCTATACTTCTTGGATAAGGATTCGTTTATTTACTTTGGTATAATCGGCATTCTGCTACTACTTTTTGGAATTATTCTTCCAAACCTTTTAAAACCGTTAAATAAAGTGTGGATGACTTTGGCTATCATCCTCGGGTGGTTTATGTCCAGGGTTATTTTGTTTATTTTATATTATGTTATAATTACACCAATTGGGTTTTTCTTAAAATTGATAGGGAAGGACTTCCTGCATCTAAAAATCGATAAGACTTCTCAGTCCTATTGGGAAATAAGAGAAAAAAAAATAACTGAGCAAATAGATTATGAACGACAATTTTAACGAAGGAAATTATGAGTAAACTTTCCATTTTATCAGAATTATGGGATTTTCTTAAAGTAAGAAAAAAATGGTGGCTTGCACCTATATTAATATTTTTAATTTTGCTTGGAGGGTTAATAATTCTTACACAGGGTTCTGCTCTGGCACCTTTTATTTATGCAATTTTTTAATTGGAAAATGATTAAAAGAAAAATTTCCGACGTAAGTAGGATTAAAAATCTTATTCCCATTATCCTTTTCGTTTTGTTCTACTTTCCAATTTCTTTCCCACAGGATTTTTCTATAAATAAAATCGAACCACCAAATTGGTGGAGTGGAATGAAATGGAATACGGTTCAAATGATGGTATATGGTGAAAATTTGGATGATGTAACTGTTACTACTTCCTACCAAAGAATTAATGTGATTAAAACGCATTCGGTTGAAAACAAAAACTACCTTTTTGTTGATATTGAAATTCCAAATGATCTTCCTGATGGAGATTATGGATTAATTTTTCGTAAGGGAAATGAAATCGTTAGATATAATTATCCAATCCTTAATCGTAAATTGGCGCCTGAAGATCACAATGGATTTTCTAATGAAGATGTAATTTATCTGATATTTACAGACCGATTTTGTGATGGTAATCCTCATAACAATACCATTGGTGATTCGCTAGATAAGTTTACTTCAACCGATCTGGATGGAAGACACGGTGGAGATATTGAAGGTATTATTTCGAAACTTGATTATCTAAGCGATCTTGGTGTCACAGCATTGTGGATGACTCCAATGCTTGAAAATAATATGTGGATGAGCTATCACGGTTATGCTGCAACAGACCTTTATAAAATTGATCCACGTATTGGAAGTAATGAACTTTATAAGAATTTAGTTGATGAAGCACATAAACATGGATTAAAAATAATTCTTGATCATGTCAGCAATCATATTGGAATCAATCATTCCTGGATAAAAAATCTACCTTTTGATGATTGGTTCAATGGTGCACCCGAAAATCATATTCCTGCTATTCATGATAAAATGGCATTTCTCGATATTCACGGTGACAGCACAATCGTCAAGTCTACAACTGAGGGTTGGTTCCAGAATTATATGCCAGATCTTAATCAAAGAAACCCGTATTTAAAAAAATATTTAATACAAAACACACTTTGGTGGATCGAGTACGCAGGATTGGATGGAATAAGAGAAGATACTTATCCTTATGCAGACCAAAATTATTTATCAGAATGGGCAAAAGCTATATTGGAGGAGTATCCTAACTTCAATATTGTTGGGGAGATTTGGAAGGGCATACCCGCAATCATTTCCGGATATCAAACAAAATCTCCGGTGAGGAAAATTGAATACGATTCTAATCTTCCTGCCGTTACTGATTTTGCACTAGCAGATGCTATTAGATGGTATTTATCTGGTGAAAAATCAATCTACCAGGTTTATGAAACTCTTGCACAGGATATAGTATACTATAATTCTGATAATCTGCTAACTTTTATGGATAACCATGATATAGAAAGGGCAATGTATCTTGCAAGTGGCAATATTGATAAATTTAAGATTGCGTTAAACCTTGTTTTGTTTACGAGAGGCATTCCAGTAATATTTTATGGGTCAGAAATTGGAATAAAAGGAGGAAAACCTCACGGTGAATTACGTAAACCATTTCCAGGTGGTTTTATAGAAGATGAAAGGAATGGATTTATTGAAGAAGGGAGAACACAGCAGGAAAATGAGATTTATGATTATCTTAGTGAGTTATTAAATCTCCGGAAAAATAATCCAGTTTTGGCTAAAGGAAAGTTAAAACATATTTATTCAGGTGATGATGTTTATGTTATTGTAAAAACTCTTGGTGATGAACAAATACTAATCATATTAAACACCGGGGAAAATCAAATTCCTATTCCTACACAACAAATTAAAATGTTTTTGCCACAAGTTATTGAATTACATAACTTAAAGACTGAAGAAGTAATTGATATCAAATCGTATGAGATACTTACATTAGAAAAATTTAGCGCAGATATTTATAAAATAAAGTAACTGATAATTTCAGAAAGATTGGAACTAACATGTTAGATATTCAAAAAAAACTAACAAAACCATTTTATGCACTTCTCAGTTTGCCAGCCACCGCAATGGGATTTGCGCTTTCAATACAGATTGCTGTCTTAAGCTGGATACTTAATACTAAATATGGTTTGAACATTCACGAGATAGGAATTGTATGGGCAGCGGGACCAATTGCCGGTATATTCGGACAAGTAATTATTGGTTTAATTAGTGATAAAGTTTGGTTTTGGGGAGGACGGAGAAAACCGTTTATTCTTATTGGAGGTGTACTTGCAGCACTGATGATTATTGCACTACCGAACATCGATAAGATAAATGATTTTTTTGGTATTGGCAGTTTAATGGCTGTAGCCATAGTAATTGCGCTAACACTTGATCTTGCAATTAACATTAGTTTTAATCCAACCCGTTCAATTATTGCAGATGTTACGCCTGATGGCGTCCCCAGAACTAAAGGTTATACCTGGATGCAAACAATATCCGGTTTTTTTGGTGTGATGGCTTATGCAATTGGCGCGATAATAGGAAATTATTTTTTAATTTATTCCGGAGCAGTATTAGTTTTACTCTTCTCAATTATTCCACCGTTCTTTATTGAAGAAAGCAAGGATCTCACATCAGAAGAAAAAACTGAAGATACAGTTGAAAAGAGTAAAGTTACACAGTGGGGACAATTATTAAGAATCTATTTTGCTCACGGTTTTTCGTGGATCGGCGTACAAACAATGTTCGTATATATAATTGCCTACATCCAGCAGAAAATGAATCCTGCAACAGAAATAGAAACGGGACAGATAATTGCTATCTCTTTCCTGGTTTTAAATGCAGTCGGCTTTATACTTCCTGCATTTGTGCTCGAACCAATTACTGAAAAGATTGGAAGGGTCAAAACTCATCTCTCCTGTGTCGCTATTATGGCAGTTGGCTATTTTGGTATTGTCGCAATCGGTCAATCCCCATTTGCTATGTATCTGCTAATGGCAGTATTAGGAGTAGGATGGGCAGCTATTGTCAGTCTGCCCTTTGCTATTATGTCTGAAAAGGTAGATGAAAGCAGGATGGGATTTTTTATGGGAATTTTCAACCTTTCCGTAGTGCTTCCGCAGTTGATTGTTAGCCTGGTGCTCGGTTATTTCATTCTGGAAGCAGCAGATAAAAGTTTAATTTTTATTATTAGCGGAGTTACCCTGGCTATTTCTGCACTGCTATGGATATTTGTTAAAGATAGTAATCGTGCTACAGATCAGGTTTAAGATAGTTGTTAAAATTTAGATCTGTTATTTAATGATTCCACTTTTATTAACAATTCTATGCTCAACAAGCATTGCATTAATTCTAAAACACAGCGATACAAAGCAGGGTAATCCGATTGTGCTGCTTGCAGGAAATTATTTAACTGCAAGTGTTATCGGTTTAATTT
>CBEPPX010000193.1:0-4562 GCA_965511205.1 uncultured Ignavibacteriales bacterium
CTTACCAAAAGGGCTAACGGAGCTGCTTCCCACGTTGCACTTGCAGGTTTTCCGCATCATGCTATTGATACTTATTTGCCAAAGCTCGTTAGAGCCGGTTATAGGGTTGCAGTTTGTGAGCAGACGGAGAACCCCAAGTTTGCTAAAGGAATTGTTAAAAGGGAAGTGGTAGAAGTAGTAACTCCCGGGGTTGCACTTTCAGAACAACTGCTGGATCATAAAAAAAATAATTACCTGCTTGCTGTTTCTATAAAAGATGATGCCGCCGGAGGCGGAGCAGGGATCTCTTTTGCAGATATTTCTACCGGCGAGTTTTATACTTTTGAAGTTCCCGAAAGTGAATTTCAACAGCAACTGGAGTCAATCTCTCCGGCTGAGATCCTTATCAGGAAAAAAGATAAAGACCATCTTACACCGTTAATCCATAAAAGCAGTCCGTCACTTCGCATCACAAAAATTGATGACTGGATCTTTAATTATGAATATGGGAAAGAGCTTTTATTAATGCAGTTTAAAACTGTTAACCTTAAGGGCTTTGGTATTGAAAAATTATATAACGGGATAATTGCTGCAGGAGTTGTGTTAAACTATTTACAGGAAACACAAAAAGTAAACCTTACTCATCTTAACCGAATTTCACTTTATAATCCTTCCGAATTTATGCTGCTCGATTCATCAACGAAAAGGAACCTGGAGATTACAAGCACAATTCAGGAAAGGGGAACGGAAGGAACTTTAATATCTATTCTGGATAAAACTTCTACCGCAATGGGAGGTAGGCTTTTAAAAAAATGGATATCAGCACCCTTGCGAAATATTGAGTTGATAAAAAACCGGCTGGATGGTGTTGAGGAACTTCTAAAGGAAAAGCAAATACGAAAAAAAATTATTAACGAGCTTAATGAAGTTGGCGATCTTGAAAGGCTTATTTCCAGGATATGTACAGGGAGGGCAACTCCGCGGGAAGTTGCAGCACTTAAAACATCACTTAAAAAAATACCTGCATTGAAGGAGTACGTTTCCCATTCTAAATCTGATATTCTTAAGAAAATAAAAGATGATCTGAATCCACTTGAATCATTAGTTGATAAGATCCAGAGCGCGATTATCGATTCCCCTCCGGCATCTATTTTGGAAGGTGGAATAATAAGAAGCGGCTTTAGCCCTGAACTGGATGAGTTAAGGGATATTGCAATAAACGGGAAAGACTGGATTGCCAAACTTCAAAAAACTGAAAGAGAACGTACATCCATTCCTTCTCTAAAAATTAGCTATAATAAAGTGTTCGGGTATTTTATAGATATTAGCAATGCGCATAAAGAAAAAGTTCCTGATAGTTACATCAGAAAACAAACCTTAGTTAATTCCGAAAGATATATAACTCCTGAACTTAAAGAGTATGAAGATAAAATATTAAATGCAGAAGAAAAGATCTATGAACTTGAATCCCAGCTATTTAATGAAATAAGGTTGATGGCTGCTTCGGAAGCATCGCAGATACAGGGCAATGCACGGTTAATTGCAGTTACAGATTGCCTGGGTTCTTTTGCTGAATGTGCAGAGAGTTATAAATACACAAAACCGGAATTAGTTGAGGGAACTAAACTCGAAATAAAAAATGGAAGGCATCCCGTAGTTGAACAGATTCTTCCACCAGGAGAAAAATTTAATCCTAATGATTGTTCTTTGGATAATGAAACAAATCAAATTGCTATTATTACCGGACCAAATATGGCAGGTAAATCTGTTTACATCCGCCAGGTAGGATTGATTGTGTTAATGGCACAGATTGGTTCATTTGTTCCTGCAGAAAGTTCAGAGATTGGGGTGGTTGATAGAATTTTTACAAGAGTGGGTGCAAGCGATAACATAACCGGCGGTGAAAGTACATTCCTTGTAGAAATGCAGGAGGCAGCTAATATTCTGAATAATGCTTCTTCCAAAAGCCTTGTATTACTTGATGAAATTGGACGCGGTACAAGTACGTTCGACGGATTATCCATTGCTTGGGCAATTACCGAATATATTCATGAAAACCCGGAAGTTTCTGCAAAAACACTTTTTGCCACCCATTATCATGAACTTAATGAAATGTCTGAATTATTTCCCAGGATAAAAAATTATAAAGTTGAAGTAAGAGAATATGAAGATAAAGTAATCTTTCTTCATAAGGTGAATCCCGGTAGGGCAGACCATAGCTATGGAATACAGGTTGCACAGATGGCAGGACTGCCGCTGTATGTTACTAATCGTGCAAAAGAAGTTTTACAAAACTTAGAGAGCAAGGAGCTTACTCCGTACGAAGAAAGGAAAGAGAAACTACGTCAGTTGCAAGAAAAAGATGAAACCCAAATAGATCTTTTTGAAATAAAAGATGATAAACTACGCGGTGAAATTGACGATTTGGATATAGAGAAATTAACTCCACTGGAAGCATTGAACAAATTAAGTGAATTAAAAAAGAAAGTGAAAAATGAATAATATTAAAATTAAAGGTTCTTTAAAGATGAATAAATATAGAGTTTTATACATTGTGGTAATTCAGGTTATCACTTTACTTTTCATAGCTTGCGATTCTAAAGAAACAAATATTAAAGTTGGTGATGAATATATAAATAGTATTATGGCTCACCGAAATGAGAAGGACAGCTTAATGAGTGTTGAAGAGCATTCCCCGTTTAACCGGGATACAACTGTAGAATTTTCGCCGCTTAAATATTATGAACCTGATCCTGCATTTTTGTTTAAATCAAAACTTTATCGTTACGACCCACAGGATACTGTTGAGATATTAGGAACAAAGGGTGAAATAAGACAGGTTATTAAGGAAGGGTATACTAAGCTAGATTTTGAAGAGACAGAATATCGTGTTAATGTTTATAAAGGTTTTGGACCCAACAGTGTGGCTTACCATAGTATTTGGTTTACAGATAAAACAACAGGTGAAGAAACATACGGAGTTGGAAGATACCTTGATTTTGAAATGAATGAAGATCCGGATTTTGTTTACGATATCGATTTTAATTTTGCGTACAATCCTTATTGTTCATACAGTGCAAAATATTCTTGTCCAATTCCCAGGGAAGAGGATTATCTGGATTTTCTTATCGAAGCCGGAGAAAAGAATTTTCATTAGCCAATTTGGTGGACAAAAAAGATAAACTTGGCTACATTTTTAAATTTAATTATTCTACTCTTATAAGAACTATTCTCCTGTTCTGATTTCTGCCTTCTTCAGTAGAATTATCAGCTATTGGAACGTCATCGCCAATTCCAACAACTTCAAACTTGTTACCAGACAATCCTTTAGATATAAAATAATTATAGATTGCTTGGGCTCTTCGAAATGAGAGTATTTTATTATTCTCAGGTTCACCCTGGTTATCAGTGTGTCCTTCAATGCGCCACTTTGATTTTGGACGTGTTTTAATTCTAGTAATTACTTTATTCAATTCACCATAAGCAACAGGCGAAAGAATTGCTTCTCCTGTTTCAAAAGTAGCGGAGCCATATAATATGTATTCCTGGAACTGATCAGAACATCCATCGTTTGCAACTGGGATACCGAGAGGAGTATTCGGGCATTTATCAAGATAATCTGCTACGCCGTCTCTATCTGAATCCAACGGGCAACCGGTATTATCAACCAAAATTCCTTTCGGAGTATTAGGACATTTATCAAGATAATCAGGAACTCTATCCTCATCCAGATCAACAGGGCAGCCAACACTATCTACACGAATTCCCTTAGGAGTTTTTGAACATTTATCAAGGACATCAGGAACTCCGTCACCATCTGAATCTGACGGACAGCCATAACGGTTTACACTCGCATTCGGCGGAGTGTTAGGACATCTATCGAGGAAATCGGGTACGCCATCTCTATCACTATCAAGAGTGCAGCCGTTCGCATCAACGCTTACTCTAGCCGGGGTGTTAGGACATTTATCCAGGTAATCTGGAACTCCATCTCTATCCTCATCAATTGGGCAGCCAAGAATATCAACTTCAATTCCATCAGGTGTATCAGGGCACAAATCCTCCGAGTCCTCAACTCCATCATTATCACTATCTTCTCTTGAAATCAAATTAATAGTTAAACCAGCCATTGCTGTATAAAAAATATCTTTCTTTTTACCTTTTTCTATATCATCGAGGAAATCATTAAAGTTGAATGCAGCACCAAAACTCATATTAAAAGTAAGTTCGTTGGTTATCATATACTTTAAACCAATTTCTGCATTCAGATTCACATCATTTTTATCATAGATGCCAGCTGCATTGTTAGGCAGCAGGTTACCAGTATCATCTTTGGGGTCGAAGCTTAAATAAGAAAGTCCAGCAAAAATAGTTGGGAAAAACTTTTCTCCTATCCTATATCCATATGTTATACCTGATCCAAAAAAACTGATATCTGTTTTAAACTCAGTTGGTACTTTACCTTCATCATTCCCTCGCAAATTTCCGGTCCCACCAAACAACTTAATTGCAACAAGGTGGTTGGTGTAAGTAGCGAAATAATATTCTGCAGAACCGCGCCAGATAAAACCATTTTTAGTATT
>CBEPPX010000194.1:0-4534 GCA_965511205.1 uncultured Ignavibacteriales bacterium
GTCCATAGAATTTCCAATTTAGCATTTCCCTTAATATTAACTGCTTTCGGATTCTTTTTCCGGTTATATTTAATAACAAACCCGATCATCAGTGCAGTTATCAAAACAAGGAAAAAAACTGAAACAATTATAGTAAACAGGAAAACACCGTCTACAGATTCTATAAAACTCGAAGCACCGTTAAACATTTCCTAATCCCTTATTGAAAAGAATAATCTGCAAATAATAAAATGAAAGATACCAGTAAAAAGAGTAAAGCTACCAGCACAAATACTATAAATGTTTTACCTTCGCTGCGTAGATGCATAAAGATAGATAATACCAGGTATGCTTTTACAGAGGCAATAACCATTGCAACGGTAACAGTAAAACTTCTTAAGTCCATCCCGGCAACTGTAACGGTTACAGTAGTTAAGGCAATGAGAGCAAGCCAAACCAAAATGTAAATGCCATAACCATGAGAGTTCTGGCTGTGTGAATTATCATTTTCCATATTGATTCCGTTAAGTTATCAGATAGAATAATGGAAATAAAAAGATCCAGATTATATCAACAAGGTGCCAGTAGAGTCCTGTATTTTCCAGCTTCACATAATTATCGTGAGTTATTATTCCTCTTGATGTAAATCCAGTCATCACTGCTATTAAGATCATACCTACAAGAACGTGCAATCCGTGCAAACCTGTCATTACATAATAAAGTCCAAAGAAGAGAATTTCGCCTGCACTTTTAGAAAGCAATTCTTCAGAACCTGGAAACAAACCATGATTTATTTTAGCAGTCCATTCAAAATATTTATTAACCATAAAAAAGAGACCAAGCAGAATAGTAAGCAGCTGGAAGAATATAGAGAGAGTCCTGTTATCTTTCTGTATTGCTGTTATAGAAAGAGCCATTGTTAAACTGCTTGTGAGTAATATGGCAGTGTTAAATGTGCCAATGATTGTGTTTAATTCTGTTGCTGCAAGATGAAATTCGGACGGATTGGTAAACCTGTAAACAGAATAAACAAGGAACATTCCCCCAAAGAGAACCAATTCTGTAAATAAGAATAGCCACATTCCCATCCGGGCGCCATAATCATCCCTGTGAGTGTGAGCCACTGAGTGTTCTTGTGTACTCACTTTTCCTCCTTATTTTCATCAAGGAATAAATCATTTTCTTTATACTGATAAGGACTTTCTTCAATAACAGGAATTTCTATAAAATTTTCGTGAATAGGAGGTGTATCTATCTGCCATTCAAGGGTTTCCCCACCCCAAATATTTTTTTCTGTTACAACTGGTCCACTTTTTAATGCTTTGAACAGGTTGTAAAACATTAATATTAAACCTGTTATCAAAATCCATGAGCCAATAGTTGAAGTTAAATGATAAGGATGAAACTGTGGAAGATAATCGTAATATCTTCTTGGCATTCCTAGCCATCCCATCACTAACATTGGAAAGTAAAGCGTATTGAACCCGATAAACACGAACCAAAAAGCAGTCTTTGCTAATTTTCTATTGTACATTCTTGCGAACATTTTCGGCATCCAGTAATGTAATGCAGCAAACAAAGCAAATCCGGTTCCGCCAAACATTACATAATGGAAATGCCCTACAATAAATGCCGTGTCGTGCAGTTGAATATCGATCGATACTACACCCTGCATAACCCCGGTTAAACCACCAATTGTAAAAAGGAAAATAAATGCAAGTACATAAAGCATAGGTGTTGCTAAATCAATTGAACCTTTATACAAAGTAGCGACCCAGTTAAAAACTTTTATAGCACTTGGAATTGCAACTATCATTGTTAGCAAAGAGAATATAAACTGTCCAGTGTCACTCATCCCTGCTGTAAACATATGATGCGCCCAAACAAGAGAACCAAATAAAGCAATTGCAATACTTGAGAATGCAATAAACTTATAGCCGAAAATAGTTCTGTGTGCAAATACCGGAATGATTTCTGAAACAATTCCCATTGCGGGAAGTATCATTATATAAACTGCCGGGTGAGAATAAATCCAAAAGAGATGTTGATACAAAACAGGATCACCACCCAAAGACGGATCGAAAATACCTACATGTAATACTCTCTCAATCGCGACAAGCAATAAAGTAATTCCAATAATAGGAGTAGCCAAAACCTGTACCCAGGCTGTTGCATAAAATGACCAGACAGACAAAGGCATTTTAAACCATGTCATTCCCGGTGCGCGTAACCTGTGAACAGTTGTTACAAAATTTAATCCTGTTAGAATAGATGAAAAACCCAGAATAAAAGCGGCAGATAGAGAATAAATAACGTTGGTATCAGTTCGTACGCTGTATGGAATATAAAAAGTCCAACCTGTGTCCGCTGGTCCGCCCGGCATAACAATAGAAAGCAATGCGAGTATTCCGCCTGTTAAGTAAAGATACCAGGAAAATAGATTCAATCTTGGAAAGGCAACATCTTTAGCGCCAATTAAAATGGGAAGAAAGAAGTTACCAAAAACTGCTGGAATACCGGGAATGATAAATAAAAATATCATTATTACACCGTGCAGTGTAAAGAACCTGTTATAAGTTTGAGCACTCATAATAGTTTCACCAGGTGAGATAAGCTCTAACCTCATAAGGAAGCCAAAAGTTGCACCAGCAAAAAAGAACGTAAGAATTCCAATCAGGTAGAGGATTCCAATTCTTTTATGATCTGTAGAAAAGATCCATCCCCTTATCCCTGAATATTTTCCTTTATAATCTAGGTAGCTGGGTTCTTTACCATTCGAATCCAAAGTAACAGCATCGGCGGACATAAAAAATTACCTCGCTTTAATAATTTCTTTTTTTGGTTTGAATACAATAAATATTAAAAATAGTACAACCAGGACTATAATTCCGGCACCAAATATCCTAGTAAAGTTCAAAGTGTATTTTTGACCTTCAGAATCGTAACTAAAACAGAACTGAAGTACTCTTGCAATTGTTGGAGTTACCTTACCTTCACCCGCTTCCAGAACAGCCATTTTAAAATCGAAAGGCAGAATTCCAAAACCGCTTTTGTCGCTGTAATTTGGAATTAAGTACCTGCAAATCTTTCCTTCTTTATCAAGGAATATAAATGCACCTGAATGTAAGAACTGATCATCTTTACGTTTAAAATAAAATCCTGCTGCTTCGGTAACTTTTTTTATCTCTTCCCTGCTGCCGGTTAAAAATCTCCATGCTTCTTTTGGTACATCTTTATCAAACGCTGCAAAGAAAGTTAACTTTTTATCAGCTGCAATCTGTGGTGTTTCAAGTTCATCCATACTTATACAAATAACATTATAATCGTAACCTGGCTCAAGATCAGATTTATTCATTACGTCTGACAGCTCAAACAAAAGCGGACTGCAAATTCCCGGACATTGGTAGTAAACAAAAGCCAGAACCGTTGGCTCTGTAATCAGTTCACTTAAAATAACATCATTACCATTTGCATCTTTAAATACTGCATCAAGCAGAATGTATGAACCTAATTGCTCATCTATTCCAACCTCAATCTTTTCATCTACTTGACCAAAAGCCGGAATGATAGAAATAGCAAAAAGTAATACAAGTATTTTTGTTAACCCCTGCATAACTTTAACTTTTTATTATTTGTTAAATATTATTTTTTAAAAAACTGAAGAGTATAGACCATTCGGTATCAGTTATACTAAAGATTTTACCATTGAACCCGTTATAGTTCAGATTCCTGGTTAGTAGTTTCTTAAAACTGTTTTCATCATTCCAAACGTTATCAACAACCAAACCTGATAAAGCAATAAACTCATCATCGGTTACTTTACAAAATAAATTAGCACCTTCGGATGAACTATTTTGAATATTGGTTAAGGCTGTTTTAACTTTTTCAATCTGTAACAGATTTTCTTTAACAACAATCTGAATTGCATCTGCAACAGGAATTTGTGCAGGAATTTCAGTACCTGCAGAAAGATTGTATAATTGATCGAGTGCAGCCAAATCATCAGGACTATCTTCAGGCGGATTACTAATAAACTCACTGCGAATATAATGAGCTACCGAGAATTTATCTTTTGGTGTTAAGATAGCGTACGAAATCATTCCTGTACCAGGAATTCCTTCCTGGAGAGATGTAAAAATACCGGACAACGTTCTTCCGTTCTTCCATGCCTCTTCACTTACAAAGTTTCTTGGCGGAGGATTAAGAGCAGCAGCACCGGGTCCATTACCCTTTCCATCTTCTCCGTGGCATGAAGCACACATTGTTACAAAAATATTTTTTCCTTTTTCTAATAAATCTGTAGTTGGTTCAACCAATTTTTTAATATCTATGGCAGGTACAGTTCTAGCTTGAACCATTGGAAGATCTGAAATAATTGTTGTATCAGGAACTACAGCTGGAATTTTCTGTTTTGTAATAAAATCCAGTTTGCTTACATAGTACAACCCGATTATAACAACGAGTACCAAAATGTACGGATACAACATCCCAAAAATGGCTCCGGGATTTTCCTTTAATTTAGATGATATTAATTTCAGTAAATCCATTTTATTAC
>CBEPPX010000195.1:0-4472 GCA_965511205.1 uncultured Ignavibacteriales bacterium
TCAGGAATCTATAATTACAGAATCAAACAAATGGACTTTGACGGTTCCTACAAGTATTACCAGCTTGAGCAAGAGGTTGAAATTGGTACACCAGTGAGCTACGATCTCTCGCAAAACTATCCTAATCCATTTAACCCAACGACAAAGATCAATTACTCTGTTCCTGCCGATGGCTTTGTAAATATTTCAGTTTACAATGTACTTGGTGAGAAAGTAACCAATATAGTAAACAGCCTTCAGAAAGCTGGAAGCTATGAGGTTACTTTTGATGCTACGAACTTTGCAAGTGGAATGTATTTATACAGAATGGAATCAGGAGACTTTGTCTCAGTTAAGAAGATGATGATTCTGAAATAAGTTTCACATCGTAAAAACTTTAAAGCCAGGCTATGCCTGGCTTTTTTTATGTATAATTTATATCAACAAACTTCAAGCGAAAAATTTTATTGAAATAATCCTGCAAAATATTTTCTTATATTTAAGCCGCCCAAAAAGCGGCTTTTTTTATAATAACCATAAGTTTCTCTTATTAAATTTTTATCACGGATCAATTGATTTAAAATGAACTCCCCGTTAGTTGTAATAGTCGGTCGTCCAAACGTTGGTAAATCAACACTCTTTAACCGCCTAATTGGAAAAAGAGATGCAATTGTTGATGATGTTAGTGGTGTAACCCGTGACAGGATTTACGGTGAAGCAGATTGGAACGGCAAAACTTTCCGCATAATTGATACAGGTGGTTACGTTCCTGATTCTGAAGATGTTTTTGAAACTGCAATACGCGAGCAGGTTGAAATTGCAATTGATGAAGCAGACAGCATACTTTTTGTTGTAGATGTTCGCGATGGTATTAACCCGATGGATACGGAAATAATGAAACTGCTCCGTGCGTCAGGCAGAGAATATTTCCTTATCGTAAATAAAGTTGATTCTGAAAAACTTGAAAGTGCTGTAAGTGAATTTTATTCACTCGGTGTTGATTTGCTGTACGATGTTTCTGCTTTAAGTGGAAGGAAGATTGGTGATCTGCTGGACGATGTAACCGATAAATTTATCATGGAAGAAAAGGGCGAAAAAGATGCACGGTTAAAAATTGCAATTGTGGGGAGACCGAATGTTGGTAAATCTTCGTTGGTTAATGCGCTGCTTGGTGAAGAAAGAAGCATCGTAACAAAAATACCAGGCACAACCCGCGACAGCATCGATTCAATCCTTAAATATTATGGTGAGGAAATTATTCTTATCGATACTGCCGGTTTAAGAAAAAGGAAAAGAGTGAAGGAGAGTATTGAGTTTTATTCAACCATCAGATCGCTTAAAGCAATTGGTGAGTGTGATGTTGCCGTGGTTATGATTGATGCAGAATCCGGTTTGGAAAATCAGGACCAGAAAATAATTGATGAAGTTGTTAGGTGGAGAAAAGGATTGATAATTGCTGTTAATAAATGGGACCTTATAAAAAAAGATACCGATACAGCACATCAATATGAAACAGCTATAAATGATAAACTTGGAGCTGTGAATTATGCTGAGATTATTTTTACCTCAGCGCTTACAAAACAGAGGATATATAAACTGGTTGATTTATGTAAGAAGGTAAATGAAGAAAGAAAGAAAAAAATAGGAACCAACCGTCTCAACGAGGATCTACTTGAAGAAATAAAAAAAACGCCTCCGCCTGCAACTAGTACAGGTAAAGAGATAAGAATTAAATATATAATTCAGGCAGGCGATCACTACCCGGTATTCATTTTTTTCTGTAACTATCCTAAGTATCTAGCAGAAAATTATAAAAAATTTCTGGAAAATCTTATAAGGAAGAAGTACGGATTCCATGGTGTCCCGATAACAGTAAGTTTTAAAAGCAAATGATTAGACCAAACAAAATAATCGTCGTAGGTGGAAATGCTGCTGGTCCGGCTGCAGCCGCAAGGGCTAAACGGGTTAATCCAAACGCAGAAGTAATTCTTTTTGAAGCCGGAAATTTTATCTCTACAGGTACTTGCGAAATACCTTATGTGCTTTCAGGTGATATTAAAGATCACAGCGAGATAGTCTTTTTTTCGCCAGAATCATTCTTTAGAAAAAAGGGAGTGAAGGTTTTTATAAATCATTCAGTGAAGGAGATAGACACGAAAAAAAATGAAATCTCCGTAAGAAATGGTGATGAAAAAAAATCGGTAACTTTTAATTACGACACGCTGATTTTATGTACAGGCTCCACTGCACGAATACTTCCGCAGTTTAATGCTGAACTAAATAATGTATTCACATTAAAAAATGTTTCTGATCTTATTGGTATAAAGAACTACATCAATAAAAATAATGTTTCTAAAGCTGTTATCATTGGCTCCGGGTATATTGGTTTGGAAGCAGCAGAAGCTATATCTAAAATTGGTATTAAAGTAACACTTCTTGAAAAGGAAGATCAACCAATGCCCGCCGGCGAAACGGAACTTAAACAAGAGATACTTTCGCTTTGTAAGAATAATGAGATAGAATTTATTGGTAGCATCGATGATATTGAACCGGTAATTTATAATGGCGTAGTAAAATCGATTAAACTTGGTGATGATTATATTGACACTGATCTAGTAATTTTATCAGTTGGTTTTTCACCAAATGCTTTCCTGGCTCAGCAAGCAAAGCTGGAATTTGGAAGATTTGGTGGAATTAAAGTAGATAAGAAATTAACAACATCCAACAGCAGGATTTTTGCAGCCGGAGATAACTGCGAAGTAGTTAATGCTGTTACTGGTAAACCCGATTACATCCCTCTGGCAACAACGGCTTACACTAACGGACATATTGCCGGGGAGAATGCAGCTGGCGGCAATCTAAGCTCTGAACCGGTTGTAAAAAACGCAGCGGTTAAATTTTTCGATCAATATTTTGCGTTTGTTGGATTAACGAGTAATGAAGCAGAAAGAGCAAGAATTGATTTTAATTCGGTTACGGTTAAAGTACCGAATATTGTAAAGGTTATGCCAGGCAGCAGGGAAGTGTTTGGTAAATTAATTTTTGAAAAAAGTAATCAAAGAATTCTTGGTGCATCTTTTTACGGCGGAAATGAAGTTTCCGGCTATGCAGACCTGGTATCTTCACTTATAAAGTTAAAGCAGGATGCAGAAGCACTAACAAAAATCAATTACAATTATACACCGCCTCTATCACCATTTATAAATCCACTTTACCTACTAGGTAAAAAAGCAAAAGCAGTTTAAAGTTTTTACAGGCATTTAAATGAAGACACAAAATAATTTCGTATTGATTGATCACCCGCTTGTTAAGAGAGACATAACAATATTGCGGAAAGTAGAAACCAATTGTAAGCAATTCAGGGATGCGGTTACAAGGATATCCAACATACTTGCAGTTGAAATAAGCAATGAATTTGAATTATCAAAAACCGAAATTGAAACTCCACTCGAAAAAACTTCCGGTCACCTACTTAGCCAGGAGGTTGTGTTAGTACCCGTTTTAAGAGCAGGACTGGGAATGGTAAACGGTTTCCTGCAAATTATTCCCGAAGCGAAAGTTGGGCATATCGGTTTGGAGCGGGATGAGGAAACTTTAAAACCGAATGAATACTATTACAAAACTCCAAAAGATATTCATAATGCCGAAGTAATACTGCTCGATCCAATGCTGGCAACCGGTGGTAGTGCTTCGGAAGCTATAAGGTATTTAAAAAAACGTGGTGTGGATGAAATTGCTTTTGCCTGCCTTGTAGCTGCTCCGGAAGGAGTTAAAAAACTTTCTGAAGACCATGCCGATGTGAAAATTTATGGCGCGGCTTTGGATAGAACATTAAGTGATAAAGGTTATATTTTACCAGGATTAGGTGACGCAGGAGATAGAACATTTGGTACATTATAGATCTGTCCTTCTCATCATTTTATTTTTTCTCCCACAGCAAACCGGTTTTGCACAGGATTTTCCGGAACCACGAGTTAATGCATTACTTAAAGATGGTATTATTCACATTATTAACCAGGATTACCAGGGAGCAAAAATCTTCTTCAAAGCATTAGATAATGAATATTCTAATCTCCCATTTGGAAAAATATATTTTGCGGCAGTAAGCATTGCAGAATCTTATGATTTCGCAGAAGAGTTCGATTCGGATTTTATCTATAAAAATCTTGAAGAGGCAAAAGAGCAATCACGAAATTTGCTTGATGAAGATGAAGAAAATATTTGGTACAATTACTTCTATGCACTTTCCGAAGGTTACATCGCATATTTTAATGCATTAAATGAAAGCTGGCTTTCAGCTGTATCAACAGGGCTGAATTCAATTTCAGCATTTGAAGATTGCCTTGAAATTGATCCTGCTTTTTACGAATCATACATTGCTATTGGAACTTTTGAATATTGGAAAAGCAGGAAATCTGAAGCACTATCCTGGCTTCCTTTTATTGATGACAATAAAAGTTATGGAATTGAAAGACTTATAACTGCAATCGATT
>CBEPPX010000196.1:0-4449 GCA_965511205.1 uncultured Ignavibacteriales bacterium
TAAAAGCTCCTCCCAAAGTTACCGTTACCACAAAACGTAAGAAAAAATCCCGCGAGGGTTGTTAAAATATATAAGTAGATATGCTATATCTAAAAGATATAGCATATCTATTATCCTATCAATTTATCGACTTAACACTTGCCAATATATATCATTCCTCAAATATTAGAGAAATTTTTCTCCAATTCTCAACTATGAAAAACATATTCTTCGATTAACTGCATTAATCGAACATAAAGTTGATATTATCTAATGGCAAGGAAGTTGGTATCGATTGGTACTAACTTTTTATGAACAGGAAAATGAACAAGGATATTTCCACAGAACCAAATTACACCATTAGCACAGCAGCAAGATTGCTTGGCATTTCCGTACACACTTTAAGGATGTACGAAAAAGAAGGATTGATACTTCCCTACAAACCAAACGGAAACCAGCGAAGATATTCTGATATGGATCTGGAAAGAATAAGATGTATAAGAAGAGCTATTAACGAAGATAAAATTGGAATTGAAGGAATAAGAAGAATGCTGGCTTTAATCCCCTGCTGGGCAATTGTTAATTGTACAGAAAAAGACAGGCAAAATTGCGAGGCATTTAATAGCTATACAAAACCCTGCTGGACATACAATCACAAAAACAATTTTTGCGAAGGAATGGAATGTTTTAACTGCGAAGTTTACAACAGCTTTGGCGATTGTGGAAGTATTAAAGAAAAACTTAAAGAACTAATTAAACCAACTCAATAATCAGTTTAGGAATTAGAAGGTAACAGGATGAAAAAATTAGTCATACTTGGAGCTGGAACAGCCGGTACAATGATGCTGAATAAGCTGTATAATGCACTTGATAAAGAAGAGTGGCATATTACAATAGTTGATCAGCACGAAACTCATTATTACCAACCAGGATTTCTTTTTATTCCATTCGATATATACACTTGTAAAGATGTAATAAAACCTAAAAGAGATTACTTCCCTTCCGGCATAAATGCGATAACATCTGGTATTGATAAAATAGAACCGGAAAACAATCGTGTGTTATTAACCAATAACATGGTGCTTTCATACGATCATTTAATAATAGCTACAGGTGCAAGGGTTGTTCCTGAAGAAACAGAAGGAATGAAAGAAAGCTTGTGGCATAAAGATATTTTTGATTTTTACACAATTGAAGGTGCTTGTGCTTTAAGACAGTTTTTCAAATACTGGGAAGGCGGCAAGCTTGTAATCCACATAACGGAAATGCCAATTAAATGCCCGGTTGCACCATTAGAATTTGCATTCCTTGCAGATTCATACTTTACTGAAAAAGGAATTCGAGATAAGGTTGATATTGAATTTGTAACACCTTTACCCGGTGCTTTTACCAAACCAAAAGCATCAGCAATACTTGGTGATTTTTTGGATAAGAAAAATATTAAGCTTACAACAGAATTTGGTATTGCTAAAGTTGATAATGAAAAGAAAGCAATAGTTTCATGGGAAGAAGATGAAATTCCGTTCGATGTATTAGTAACAATTCCTACAAATATGGGTGATGCCGCAATAGAACGCAGTGGAATGGGTGATGAATTCAATTTTATTCCAACAGATAACCAAACATTAAAAGCAGAAGGCTATGATAATATTTTTGTTATTGGAGATGCCACTAATCTTCCCAGTTCAAAAGCTGGTTCTGTTGCACACTTTCAAGCAGATATTCTATATGAAAACTTTCTTGCAACCATTGAAAACAGGGAACCAAAAGCAAAATTTGATGGGCACGCAAACTGTTTTATAGAGTCTGGTTTTGGAAAAGGAATATTAATTGATTTTAATTACGATACTGAACCTCTTCCCGGAAAATTTCCACTTCCCGGTGTTGGTCCATTTTCACTGCTGGAAGAAACAAAAATGAATCATTACGGAAAAATCATGTTCCGATGGATGTACTGGAATTTCCTTGTAAAAGGTCTTGAATTGCCAATTGAATCTCAAATGTCAATGGCTGGAAAGAGAGCATAATCATGGGAGATCAAGTCGTGCAAACCCAAATAAATGAAATAAATCGTAAGCTGGATATAGTACTCGATGAAATTGAACATCAGAAAAAGCACCGTAGAGAAATGGATGATTTAAAAGATGATTTGATGAGAGTGGGAACAGATCTCTATTCAACAGCAGTAGCAGAACTTGAAGAGGTACATGATCATTTGCAAACCGGTGATATTCTTCATCTTGGCAAAAAACTGCTAAGAAATGTGAACACAATGAACAAAATGTTCGATCAGCTGGAAAGTGCTAAAGATTTCCTTGAAGATGCTTCACCCCTTGTGCGCGAATCTCTAATAGATTTTATGGCAAAGATGGATGAGTTTGATCGGAAAGGATATTTCCAGTTTTTCAAAGAGTTACAAAATGTAATGGATAACGTTGTAACCTCGTTTACAGTTGATGATGTAAAAGCACTTGGAGATAATGTTGTTACCATACTTAATACAGTTAAAAGTCTTACTCAACCGGATATGCTTCGTTCAATAAATAACGCAGTAAGAGTTTATAATAAACTTGATATAGAAATAGAAAAAGATGTTTCTTATTTCCAATTATTCAAACGGATGAGCACGCCGGAAATGAGAAACGGTATTGCATTTGGAATTAAATTCTTAAAAAGTTTAGCTGAACAGCAATATACAAATCAACCTATTAAACAATTAAACAAAGCACAATCAAACTAAGTAGGAGTACAAAAATGGAAACTGTAGAATTATTAGGTAAACAAGTAGCCCTGGACGAAGACGGAAATCTGAAAAACATGTCCGACTGGAATAAAGAAATTGCAGTTGAGCTTGCAAAGCAGGAAGGGATTGATGAACTAACTGATCGCCATTGGATTGTTATCGATTTCATGCGCAACGAATACGAAACAAAAGGAGACGCACCTTCTATCCGAAAATTAACTAAGGAGAGTGGAGTTGATACAAAGGAATTATATAAACTGTTTCCAAAAGGTCCTGCAAAAAAAGCTGCAAAAATTGCTGGCTTACCAAAACCTAAAGGATGTATTTAATTTATTATAATGCCATTCTGAGCGCAGCGAAGAATCTTAATACATATTACTTAGAAAGATTCTTTACTCCACACGTGTTTCGTTCAGAATGACAATAATCACTTAAAAAATAAAACTATTAAGGAGTATTATAATGGCTGAACCAATTGAAAAAGTATCAATTGTAATTTCAAAAGGATCGCTCGAAGGTGTTTATCCAGGACTGATAATGGCTAACGGAGCAAGAATGGAGGGTATTGAAGCAACTTTATTCTTTACTTTTTTTGGGTTAGATGCGATTATTGATAAACGAATGGATGGATTAAGCGTTGCAACAGTTGGTAACACTGCAATGAGAATGCCCGGTGGTATTAAGATGCCTACCTGGTTAGGCGCAATTCCTGGAATGTCCAGATTTGCTACAACAATGATGAAAAAAGAAATGGAAAAAATCGATATCCCGCCCGTTCGCGAATTTATTGAAATGATAAACGATGCAGGCGGTGAACTCTATGCCTGCAAGGCAACTGTGGACATGTTCCATTTAACAAAAAATGATTTTTGCCCCCAGATGAAAGAAATAATCTCTGTGGGCGAATTCTATGAAAAATCTGCTGGCGCAGAAATTATTTTCACTTAATCAACATATACTATAACAAATTAACAAGGGGTTTATACCATGACACGGAATAAACTACAAACGCTCTTACTTACATTACTTGTGGTATCTGCATTTTCAACAAGTGTATTTGCTACAGATGGTTATTTTAGACACGGATACGGCATCAGGTATTCTGCTTTAGCAGGTTCAGGTGTGGCTGTATCATTAAGTTCACTTGGTGCAATCACTAACCCGGCTGGCATCGTATTTATTGACAACAGGTTTGATGTAAACATTTCCTACTTTAGTCCTGCAAGAGAATACACTGTAACCGGTAATCCTTCTATGATGCAGGGCACATTTGGTCTTGCGCCCGGAACAATTGAAAGTGATAAATCATCATTTTTCTTCCCAACTTTAGGTGCTACTTGGGGATTAAGTTCAAATATGGCTATTGGTGTAGTTCTTTATGGCAATGGCGGAATGAATACCGATTATCCAACAATGACATTTGGCGATCAAAATTCACCTGGCACAGGTGTAAATCTTGAACAACTTTTTGGTGGAGTAACTTTTGGAATGGAAATTACCGAAGGACATGCTTTAGCTGTACAAGGACTTTTCGGATGGCAAAGATTTAATGCAAACGGATTATTTAATTTTAGTAATTTCTCAAGCAGTCCTGCAAACTTAACAGGCAATGAGAAAAGCACTTCAACTGGTTTTGGTTTTAAAGTTGGTTACCAGGGTCAGTTTGGTAAGATGATTAGATTTGGTGCAGCATATCAGAGTAAAATGAATATGAGTGAATTCGATGA
>CBEPPX010000197.1:0-4446 GCA_965511205.1 uncultured Ignavibacteriales bacterium
TATATATAGGTTCAATTGGTATTTTATTAATTTCTCTGAATCTCAGAACAAATTTTAAAAGTTCCATATTGGTTTTTGCGTATCCTCCAAAGTGGTAATTTTGGTTTATCTGCCAGTTACGATAATTTTTACCAGAATAATCTAACAATAATTTTTCAACATCAGTTTTAAGAAAATCTGCACCTTTAAGCACAGAAAAACCGAGTGCTTTTTTACTTCCGTTTAATCCTGCTATGATTCCTGCAAGTGTACCTCCTGTTCCGCAGGCAGAGCAAATTAAATCGTAATTAATATTTATGCTGTTTACAATTTCGCTGCATCCATTTAGTGCAAGCAGGTTAGTTCCACCTTCCGGCAACAGGTAAAACTCACCAAATTTTATGCGGAGCGATTGAATCAACTCTAAATTTTTTCTTTCCCTATAAGTTTTCCTATTAACATAATGGAGAAGCATTCCGTGTTCCTTTGCAGAAGAGAGGGTTGGATTTAGCGGGATATACTCTTCGCCACGGATAACTCCAATGGTTTTTATATTCAGCAGTTTACCAGCCGATGCCGCCGCATGAATATGATTTGAATATGCTCCACCGAATGTAAGCAGGGTATCAAATCCTTTCTGTTTTATCTCAAGCAGGTTGTATTTAAGCTTGTACCACTTATTACCTGAAATAGTTGGGTGATTTAGATCTGTTCTTAGAACAAACAGGTTAATCCCCGATTTTTGTATCAACGGATCCTCAATTTTTTGTAAAGGAATTTTGTTCTTGATATTTAAAACTGATTCAATTGAAGAGACCGAAACCTTATTAAAGTTTTCGTTTGATAAATTTATTTGGCTATTTTTGTTCACTAAAATTAGGTTGTAGAAATTGTGTACATATTTGAAATAAAATTATGACTGAAGAAGATAAAAAGAAACTGGAAAAAGAGTTAAATTCCGAACAGGGTAAATTAGACATACCTGTTGAAACAATTATTGAACAGGTAGAGACTTTTGAAAAGGGGATTCCGCCGATAAGAATTGTTAGAGCTTGCACAATTGGTGATGGAATAAGGATCATTCCTGAAGAGAAGTATAGCAGCTACATTGAATTTTTCCAGAACGCGGCAGATAATGAGAGAATAATAAAATTTGTGCCCGCTTCCGGGGCGGCTTCACGAATGTTTAAAAAGCTTCAGTCAGCTTTATTTAATTCAAAAACTAAAGGGAAAGAATTAGAAAATGCTGCAATTTCAGGTGACGAAGAGAGTATCACCGTTTTAGAGTTTATTAATAACTTAGAACACTTTGCTTTTTATGATGAATTAAAAAAGAAGATGGAACAAGCCGGACTGAACCTGGAAAAATTAAAAGAACAGGGCGAGTTTGAAGAAATTTTAAAGTTTACGCTGGAACCAGTTGGGCTGGGTTATTCAAACAAACCAAAAGGTGCTATTAAATTTCATAATTACGCGGATGGAGAACGCACTGCTTTTGAAGAACATCTTGTTGAAGCAATTAATTATACAAAAAGAAATGACGGTCCCGCGCACATCCATTTTACGATATCAGCAGAACATGAAGAGCTCGTAAAATCAATCATTACTCCTCTTTTAGAAAAGTACAGCAAAAAAGGTAAAAAAATTGAAGTAAATTATTCATTTCAGAATATTAGAACCAATACGGTTGCAGCAACTGCAGATAATAAACCATTCAGGGATGAAAAAGGAAAAATTGCATTCAGACCTGGCGGACACGGTGCATTATTAAGTAATTTAAATGATCTTCAAGCTGATATAATTGTAATTAAAAATATCGATAATCTTGTTCCCGATCATCTAAGAGAAGAAACTTATAAATACAAAAAATTACTTATCGGATACCTGGTTGAGTTGCATTCAAAACTTTGTTCTTACCTGGCTCAACTCGTACATAAAAATATTTCTGATGAATTGCTGGAAGAGATAAAGAATTTTGTAAAAAGTGAGTTGGAACTTGAGATTAGAGAAGAATATAAATCGATGAGCAGCGATAATAAAAGAGATTGTCTTTTCCAGTTGGTGAACCGACCGATTCGAATATGTGGAATGGTAAGTAAAGAAGGGCATCCCGGCGGTGGTCCGTTCTGGGTTCTGGAGAAAGATGGTAAAGTTACAAAGCAGGTAGTTGAAACAACTCAAATTGAATTGAACAATATAGAACAACAAGAAATATTTGAATCGGCTACACACTTTAGTCCTGTAGATTTTATTTGCTGCGTAAGGGATTACAAAAACAAACCTTTCGATCTTTACAGGTTTTCAGATAAGGATTCTGGTTTAATAACAATTAAATCAAAAGATGGCAAAGAATTAAAAGCGCTTGAACTGCCTGGTTTATGGAACGGCGGGATGGCAAATTGGATAACAGTTTTTGTGGAAGTACCGAAAATTACTTTTAATCCTGTTAAAGAAGTAAATGACCTTCTTAAATCAGAACACCAGCCGCATAATGTTTAATACTATAAAAATGCTGCTGCAGATCTTATTGCCTCTGCCTGATGAGGACCGGAATCAAATAAAGGAATTATAATTAAAGCAATTAATGCTATTACCACAAGTCCAATTATTCCAAACAAAAGAATTTTTTTAAGAGGCGATTTTTTCTGAACCGGAGTTACAGGTTTTAATGGTTTAACCTTTGGAACAACAGCCGGAGCTTTAACTTTTTGAGTTACAACTACTTCCTGCTCATTAATTGGCACAACAGGTTTAACTACCGGTGCAGTTTTAGGTATATCGATTACTGTTTTTTGCTCAGGTAGTGCTGCGGTTGTTTTTTCCTCTTTCGAAAGCAGCCGGTTTCTGAATTCATCAGCATTTTGGATTCTTTTATCTCTGTCTTTGTGTACTGAATCAAAAAGTACATCGACAACCCAGTTGGAGATATGTGGGTAATATTCTCTGGGATCTTTCAAATCACTGCTAACAATTTCATTCATAATCTCAAAATCGCTGTCGGTATCTACATTAAAAGGAACCCTGCCGGATAGCATTTCGTATAATGTGATTCCTAAACTGTAAATATCTGTGCGGTGGTCAATATCCTTAACAGCTTTTATCTGTTCGGGCGACATATAATAAACCGTGCCCATTTTGGTTCCGGTTTTTGTAAGCCCTTTATCCTGTAAGATTTTTGCAATTCCGAAATCAAGTATTTTAACATTATCATCTTTAGTTATAAGAACGTTGCTTGGTTTAATGTCCCTGTGTATTATTCCTTTTTTATGTGCAAACCCAACAGCTTCCAGCAACTGGTTTAAAATCCAAACAGCTCTTTGTTCCGGCATAGGGCCTGTGGCTGAAATTAAATGTTTTAGCGTAACACCATCAACATGTTCCATAACCATGCAATAGTTATCACCTTCTCGAAAATAGTTGTAGAGTGCAACAATATTAGGATGAATTAAACTTGCCTGTATTTTTGCTTCGTGGCGAAACCTTTCGGTAAAAGTAGAGTCTTTTGTAAGAACCGGATTAAGGACTTTTAGCGCCACCTTTCGTTCAAGCATAATATCTTCTGCAAGATAAACGGTGCCCATTCCGCCTTCGCCAAGCTTCTTAACTACTTTATAATCTCTTATGTTATCAATCATTTTTAATCTCCTAATGAGTAATCACTTTTTATCTATAAAAAAAATTTCTTAACGAACATCTTTTCTTTTTAATGAATATGCAGTAAGAAGAAAAAAGATTACCGAAAATCCTAAAATTACCACGATATCTGTAAACAGGTTACCGGGTGAAAAACCAAGTGCGGTGATGTTCCACTCATTAAAATTACCATATTCTACTATGGTTATACCCTCGAAAGCCCAGCGGGTTGTAAGGAATGCTGCAATTACTTTTTCAAAAACAGTCATATTTTCAAAAATTGTTATTAACCCGCCAAGTATAACCTGCGGTATTAATATAAGCGGGATTAAACCCATTGCTGCTTCCGAGGTTGATACAAGTGATGAAACAAACAATCCTAACAACAGTGAAGGCAGAGAAGTTAGAACCAGCAAGAAAAATATGCTGAAGAAGGATGATTCCATATTTATAGATGGAACTACAATCACTGCAAGTATTGCGCACTGTACAAAACAAAGTAGCATAAGTACAGTTACTTTTGAAAATAGATAAGATGGAATTTTCAGGTTTACCATTCTTTCCCGTTTGAAAATCGCTTGTTCACTTACAATTTCTCTTGCAGCGTTTGAACAGCCAAGCCAGACCGCAGCAATAACTAAAATAAAAAGTGCGGCTGTTTTTTCGCTAGCATCATCAAACACAAGCGCGATGAGTACAGCAATTATAGGCGCTTGAAGCAATAAAATAGCTGTGCTTACCCTATCCCTTAACTTAACCCTGAAAAATCTTTCGGTTAAAGTTAGAAACTGTTTCAAATCGGCTTTACGGCTGGGTGCGGAAGAAACCTGGGTT
>CBEPPX010000198.1:0-4445 GCA_965511205.1 uncultured Ignavibacteriales bacterium
ATAAAACCATCATCCGAATTTCTTTCTGCCAAAAGAAATTTATAAAGCAGCGAATTTTCCTTCTTATTGTTAAACCCGAACAGCTTCTCCTTTTCATAAAATGAAGAGATTGAACCGGTGTGAATTTCATTGAATCTTTTTTCAGCTATTGCAAACAGAAGTTTTTTCGCTTCTTTAAATTCTGCATCACTGCATCCCTTTAATGTAATACCTTTGTCTTGTAAAGAAGTATAAAATTCATATAGAATAATATGCAGCAAGCTTCCTAATTCCAGCGCTTCTAGTTCCTCTGAAGGTTCTTCTATTGTTGATAAATTTAAAATTCTCTCAGCAAAATATTTATAAGGACACTTAGCGTAAGTCTCTAACTGTGTAGCTGAAAATTGTCGATCACTTAATTCATCCAGTTTTTTTGTTAGCTCAGTAGTTAAACCGGATTTAATATTTCCAGAATAGGGTGAATCGCCAAAAGGATCTTCACTTCGTTGTTTATCAATTGCTATCGATTCTTTAATACTTTTCAGATCAACATCAATTTCACCCGGCAATTCCAGCTCATCAATTTTATCCAAAGGTGTTTCTCCAATATGTTTCAGTAATTCCTCCCTGGAGAAGATCAGGTTTTCATAGCCTGTTTCATCTTTCAAACTTAAATCGAAAAGATTATTAAACTCTGTAAACAAGTTTGATTCAACAAGTTCCTTTTTATCATCGAAGAGTGGCTGGGTAAGAAACAGATGTTTTTTCCAGGTACATAACGCCTGGTAAAAATGATATCTTTCCTCGGTTTGATGTTTTTCTTCCTCCTTAGCAAAAGATCCGGAGAAGAAAATTTCAGGAGAATATCTTGTTGGCAGATCGCCGTCATTTAATCCACCGATAAAAAGATAATCAAAATTCAATCCCCTAATTTCGTTAAGAGTAGTAACCTGCACACCGTAACCGGGAATCTCTTTAACATTATACCTTGAAAAAAGTGCAAAGGTTTTTAGCTGGTTTATAAAAAACTTTAATGGAAATTTTTTATCGTTGCCATGCTCAAGTTCAAAGAGTAAACTTAACTCCTCAAGGTTGTTCAACAGAGTTGTTAAAGCTTTTATATCTTTCTCAACATTTTCGTTTTTACCTTCAATTAGTTTGGAGGGATAATCCATCTTGAAAACAAGATTAATAAGTTGATTGTAAAACTCCGTAAAGTTCATCCGTTTTCTGAATGGCTTCAACATATAGTAAATTGAATCAATGTCTTCAAGAGCTTTTTGATAGCTGGCTTGATGCTTCGAAAAATCGTTTAACGACCGGTCTTCAAACGACTGAGCGAGTATTGTATCATTTAAACGGTCTTTCCAGTTTTGGTAACCGGAAATAATTCGCAGTTCAACAGATGCTTTTAGCAGGTTGGAAAGATCGATCTCTTTCTTCTCAACAAAAAAACTATCGAATGCACGGAAGATATTTTTATAATAAAAATCGTTACCCAGTATTTCCAGCAGATTTATTACTGCAATTACCGGCTGCGAAGTTGCCAGCGAAAACCTGTCAGTTAAGTTTAAAGGAATTCCGTACAAGCGAAATTTATCTCTTACTATCGGGGAATATTTATCAATTAAATTAAAAGCAACACAAATTGAAGAAGGTTCTGCTTTTTTATTTAAGATTAAACTCTTGATCTCTTTTGCAATAAGCTCAATCTCTTTTTCGCGGCTGCTTGCCGTAATGCTTGTTAAAGATTGTTTAAAACCATTCACCTTCTTACCTGATTGAAGAAATAGATTGCTCCTTACACTATTTAAAAACGGTGTGTGAATTCCGGTTGAATCATCTTTAATTTCTTTAAATCCTTTTGCCAGAAAATTGTTGTAACATTTATCAAGATGTGAAAAGATTGAAGGGTTGTACTTATAATAATCGAAGTTGAGATGCAGATCTAACCCCTCTATATCAGCAGTTTTATTGATGATCTCAATTTCGGGTATTGTAAACTCATCAAATCCATTAAGCAGAACAAGATTTACTTTGCTGTATTTATCCCGGAAACCTTTCCTAAAATTACTTAAGTTTATCTCGTTTAGCTTTGTGTAAATATCACCAATCTCTTTAGCCGGAAGCTGTTCAATCTTCTCCTGGTATAATTGATAAACCGAGGCGATATCTTCGGCTTTTAATTTTTCTGCTCCTGTTAATCTTTCTGCTTCTTTAAGGATATCCTGCGGAGATATGCCATGTTTTTTATATTCTGAAATAACATTTTTAATTCTTTCCAGCGTACCAAATGGAATACCTTTTGAATATTGAGAAAAATATTTTAATATCTTTTTTGTAAAGCATTGATTCAAAAGGATTATTGATGCTTCATCTTTAAGCAAATTTGTTCCGGTCCCGGCAGCAGAAAGCATTGCAGAAGCAAAAGTTCCAATCGTTTCAATCTGCAATCCTGAGGCAGTTTTATTTGGAGATAAAGAAACAAGCTCACGCTTTAAATATCTTATCTTGCGTTTGGTTGGAACAATAAAAAGTGTTTCATCCAGGCTTCCTGATTTAATCTTTTGATCAACTAAAAAATCAAGATCTATTTTTTCGATATTACATTTTGTAAAAATCATCAGCCGGTTTTTTCAGTAATTAAATTTTTATACGATTTTCTTATCTGTTTTGATAAATCGAGATTAAGCAGAAGTACAATTTCATCAAATCTTTTTTCTGCATCTGCTTTTCCATCAATCACAAGTGTTTCAAGTTCAAGAAAATTTCCAAGTTCTTTTACTTCATCAAGATGAATTCGTGTATTGTTAAACCAGAAAAGTTGGCGTTCCTTCTCAACAATATCTTCTACTTCAAATAGTTTGCTTAAAAATTCTTCTGCGTTATCATCTTCAATTTTAAGCAAGTTAAAATCAGACCAGCGGTTTTTGGAGATCTCATCCCTGATATAATAAATGAGTGTTTTCGTTCCGTTTTCTATCCTGAGTTTTAATAAACCGGCAGGTATTTTATAATAAATATCCTTTTGTAATAAAATCGAATCCTGTTTTGCATTAATAGATTTTAACTTTTCAATTAAAGATTCAATCGATTCGATCTTAATTTTCAGTTCAAGATTTACAGGCAACATACTCTCCGGGTTATCATGTAAAAAAATAATTAAAGCTTAAAATGAAATGTATAGTATAGAAATTCAACTAAAGTTAATCCTAAAATTAATAAATTGATCCGTTCAAAAGGAATATTTTATAACAGACATTAGGAGTTTTCATTCCAAATTTACTTCAAAATCTGGAAAATGAGCTTAAAATGAGATCTCGAAAACAGTACTAAATAATAGAATGATTAAAATTGTTGTTGATATTGTTCCACATAATTATATTTTAGAAACTAAAATCTGATAAAATATGCTGAAGTTAATAATTTCAATATTATTGGTCATTCCAATCATCTCAATTCCTGCACAGGGAATTGGTGAAATAGTCCCCGAGAAGCCGCTGGAAATTTTCCCAGCAAACTCTTTCGGGTTTGATATTCTGTTAGGTGAAAGCGGTTTCGGTCTTGGTGGTTTTTATCGTCATGAACTCTCAACAAAGCTCACACTCTTCGGAGATCTTTCGTTTTCTGAATCGAAAGATGAGAGAGAATTTGAATTTATTGATTTCTTTGGAAATACTTTTACCGTTGGAAAAAAGAACAGGGTTTTTCAAATACCTATAAATTTTGGCGCGCAATACAGGTTATTTGAAAAAGAACTTACAGATAATTTAAGACCTTACATTAACGCTGCCGTAGGACCAACACTTGTACTTACAACTCCTTACAGCGAAGAATTTTTTAAAGCATTCGGAAATACCGCTGTTCATTTTGCTGCCGGCGGCTATGTTGGATTTGGTGCAAATTTTGGTTTAGATAAATCAAACCTGATTGGGCTTAATTTCAGGTATTATGTCATCCGGTTTTTTAATAAAGGTGTTGAAAGTTTGGAGGGCAGGTTTAACAAAACCATCGGCGGATTTTTTGTTACAATAAATTTTGGGTTTATGTATTAAGCCGGTTTTCTTCAAGCTTTAATTACTTCTTCCACTTAATTGTGCAGCCAATCGTAAAAGTTTCGGGTACAGAAATTTCTTTTCCCTCAAGTAATTCATCCAGTGCATCACGCAGATATTTATTAACAACTTTATCCGGCTCCTGCCAGTTATCATCAATCTTGCCGTGGAAAGCTAATTTTCTCTCTCTATCAAAAAGGAATATTTCAGGTGTATGTGTAGCATCGTAAGCTTTTGCAATACTTTGATCTTCATCTCTTAAATAAACAAAGTTAAAGTTCTCGCTCTCCGCTCTCTTTTTCATCTCTTCAAAAGAATCTTCCGGATAATTAACTGCATCATTTGGATTTATTGCAACTACTGTTACACCTTTATTTGCATAATCTTCCTGCAATTGTTTCATCCTTCCTT
>CBEPPX010000199.1:0-4428 GCA_965511205.1 uncultured Ignavibacteriales bacterium
TTTTAAAACTTAAAGTTTTTACTGCATTAGTTTTTAGTGAAGATTGATGGAGGAAGTGATATGACAAACATAAGACCAGCTCAGGTTGCAGGTTACTTTTATCCTGCAGATCCTGCCAAACTACGCGAAGAGATAAATCTCATGCTCGGTATTTCTGAAATGCAGGATAAAGTTGAAAATATTTTCGGCATTATTGCACCTCATGCAGGTTATACTTATTCCGGCAAGACTGCGGCTTATTCATATAACCAGTTAAGAGGAAAAAATTATAAAAGAGTTGTTATTATCTCTCCAAGTCATTCAGAATATTTTCCAGGTGTTTCAATTTTTGATGGCGATGCTTATGAAACTCCTTTTGGCAAGTTGGAAGTTGATAAAGAATTTGCAGAGAAACTTGTTGGCAACAGCAATTCTATTTTTCTCGGATCCGAAGGACATCGCAGGGAACATGCATTAGAAGTGCAATTACCTTTTTTACAAACTGTTCTAAATAATTTTAAGATTGTACCTATAGTGATGGGCGACCAGGATAAAGTTTATATTGATGAACTTGCAAAAAACCTTGCAAAAGTTGTTGATGATGATACGCTGGTTGTTGCAAGCAGCGATCTTTCTCACCATCATACAAAAGCTGAGGCAAACCGGCTCGATTCGATTATTGCGGAAAAGATAAACAAATTTGATTACGAAAATCTTCAGAAAGATCTTGATAATCGCAACTGTGAAGCTTGCGGCGGAGGACCTATGATTGCAATGATGAAGGCCGCTGCCTTACAAAAGAAAAATCAATCTTCTGTTCTTCACCGGAGCGATTCCGGCGATGTAACCGGGGATACCAAAGAGGTGGTTGGCTATCTTTCTGCTGTTATTTACGGAGCTTAAATTAACAGTATGAAAGAGAAGATAGCAATTATTGGCGCTGGTAAAGTTGCACACTCACTTGTTCCGGCTTTAGTAAAAAGTGGTTATAATGTTGATTCAATCCACAGCAGGAATCTTTTATCTGCAAAAAAACTTGCTAAAAAATATTCAGTAAATCATTTTACAGATTCACTTAATAAGATTCCTTTTGGAATTATAGTCTTCTTGTTAACTATTCCAGATAGCGAAATAAAAGCAACTGCTGAGAAACTTTCTTATTTGAAAATCAATTTCGAACAATCTTTTTTTATTCATTTTTCAGGAGTTGAAGATATAACCGGTTTAAAATCACTTGCAAAAAAAGGTGCTGCAACAGGTTCGCTTCATTTGATGCAGACTTTCCCAGATAAAAGAATTACGAGCTTAAAAGGAGTTCACGCAGCAGTGGAAACAGCTGATGAACGAGCTTACAAATTATTGATGAAAATTTCAAAAGATCTTAAGCTTAAACCATTCAGGATGAGATCAGATGATAAAGTTTATTATCATCTTGCCGGGGTTATCGGTTCAAACTTTTTTGCGGGTAATCTTTACAATTCAGAAGAGCTTTTATCCCTTTGCGGAATTGATAAGAAAGAATCATTTGAGATATTAAAATCCACCATCTTTACAACGCTTGAGAACACAAAGAAATATGGTTCGGCGAATGCTCTTTCGGGACCAATTGACCGTGGAGATTTTAAAACAATTACAAAGCATATTTCAGCTCTCAAAAAATTAGAAAAGATAAAAGATAAAAAGGATGAAGCCCCGAAATTGCTAAGGAGTTATTTGGTCCAATCACTGCAGCTGTTAAATCTTGTAGAAATTAAAATTGAAACATTAACAGAAAATCATCTTAAAATAAAAAAGATTTTAATAGAAGAATTAAGCAAGTAATTACTCATCAATTCCTAAAGAATCTTTTCATTATATTTCAAAATTAAAAATTCAAAAACTTATCGGGAGAATCAGCAATCGCACAGAAGGATAAAAAGAACGATGTTCTGGAAAAAATAGTCTCGCTCTCAAAAAGAAAAGGATTTGTTTATCAATCGAGTGAAATATACGGCGGCTTGAACGGCTGCTGGGATTACGGTCCGCTTGGCGTTGAACTTCTGACAAACATAAAAAACGAATGGTGGAAATCGCTTACTTACAGGGAAGATATTGAAGGAATTGATGCATCTATTTTAATGCACCCGAAAGTATGGGAAGCTTCAGGACACATTGAAAATTTTACAGACCCGATGGTTGACTGCAAAGAATGTAAAGCACGCTTTAGAGCCGATCAGCTTGAAGATGCAATGTGCGGTAACAAAGCTTTTAAGGGAAGGAAAGCTTCCAAATGTATGGAAGAAGGTAAGTTTACTGAAGCAAGACAATTCAACCTTATGTTTAAAACTTTTATGGGTCCCGTTGAAGATAGCGGAGCAGAAGTTTTTCTAAGACCTGAAACAGCACAGGGAATTTTTGTAAACTTTCTTAATGTTCAGTCTTCTTCCCGCCAGAAACCTCCCTTTGGAATTGCTCAAATTGGTAAAGCATTCAGGAATGAGATAAACACTAAGAATTTCCTTTTCAGAACAAGAGAATTTGAACAGATGGAGATGCAGTTTTTTGTTAATCCTTCCGAAGATAAAAAATGGTTCGATTACTGGAAAGAGATAAGAATGAATTGGTTCAGATCTTTTGGGATGAACCCGGAAAAATTAAGATTCCACGATCACGATAAAGATGAGCTTGCACACTATGCAAAAGAAGCGGTTGATATTGAATATCAATTCCCGTTTGGATGGGGCGAGATGGAAGGGATACATAACAGAACTGATTTTGATTTAAGCAGACACCAGGAATTTTCGGGTAAATCGTTAAAATATTTTGATGAAAGTACAAAAGAAAAATATCTTCCTTACATAATAGAAACTTCCGCGGGTGCGAGCCGTTCGTTTATGGCTTTTTTGGTTGATGCTTATTACGAAGAAGAAGTAAAAGGTGAGCAAAGAGTTGTGTTAAGATTTCATCCAAAACTTGCTCCTGTTAAAGCTGCAATTTTCCCGCTGGTTAAAAAAGACGGTATGCCGGAAGTTGGAAGAAAAATTGAAGCTGATTTAAGAAACTCGTTAAAAGTTTTTTACGATGATAAAGGTGCAGTGGGAAGAAGATACCGCAGGCAAGATGAAGCTGGAACTCCTTACTGTATAACAGTTGATACGCAAACAATGGAGGATGATACTGTAACAGTAAGAGAAAGAGATTCGATGGAACAAGAAAGAGTTTCGATTAGTAAAATAACCGGTTATATCTTAAACAAAATACATACGGCTTAAAATTGATGAAAATATTCTCTTTCTTGTTGTTTTTTATACTAACTTTCTGCCAGAGCGGGTTAAATGCACAGAATAGCAAATTTGATTCTGTGGTTGTTACTGGAATTGAGCAGATCTATAATATCAAATTTGAAAAAGCCGAAAAAACTTTCCGCAGATTAATTGCAGACTATCCAAAACATCCGGCAGGCAGGTTCTTTCTTGCAATGATAGACTGGTGGAGGATTCGGCTTGACTCCGGTAATGAGGAGTATGATGATATATTTTACCAGAAGCTGGAAGATGTAATCTATTTTTGTGAGGAGCTTTTAGATGATGATCCTGAAAATGTTGATGCGCTCTTTTTCCTCGGCGGTTCAATAGGTTTTAGGGGAAGGTTACGGGTAATGAGAGAGAGCTGGCTTAAAGCCGCTGATGACGGAAGGGAAGCGCTGCCGATTGTTGAAGAAGCTGCACTGCTTGATCCTGATAACCTTGATGTGCAGTTGGGATTTGGAATTTATAATTACTACGCGGAAGTCATCCCTGATGAATACCCAATAGTAAAACCGCTTATGATTTTTTTTCCTTCGGGTGATAAAAAGTTAGGCATTAAGCAGCTTAAAAGTACTGCGGAGGATGGATTATATGCAAAGCACGAAGCCCGTTATTTTTTGATGAATCTCTATTACCAATTTGAAAAAGATTGGGAAAGTGCTCAACTTTACGCTGAAATGCTTACTCGCTCCTTCCCCAATAACCCTGTTTTTGAAGGATGGCGAGGAAGAATTGCTGTAAAAAAGTCAGACTGGGCTATGGCAGATTCAGTATTTAAAAATGTATTAGATAAAGCCGAAAAAAAATTAACCGGATATGATATGCCCAAGGTAAGACGGGAAGCAACATACTACATTGGCAATAATTACAAAATCAAAGCGCAGTTAGATTCTGCTTTGATTTATTTTAAAAAGTGTATCCAATACTCGAACAAGATTCCTGCTGATGAAGAATCAGGATTTCTAATAAATTCAACTTTGTACATAGGAACGATAAAAGAAATGAACGGCGAATATAATGAAGCAATTAAAGATTATAATGATGTACTGGAAATGAGAGATTTTGGTAACTCTCATTCATTAGCCCAAAGTTACCTTGATAGACTTGATAAAAGAAAAATAAAGTAATAACTGAACTGCTAAAGAGCAGTCGAAACAGTTAC
>CBEPPX010000200.1:0-4368 GCA_965511205.1 uncultured Ignavibacteriales bacterium
ACCAATTTGGTTTATGTTGAAAAAAATAAAAAATAGTTCTGAAGCTGATAATTTTCTTCATAAAATATCAGACTATATTCAAGTAGGAGAAAATGGAATTAAACATGTAAATAAGAAAAATTTACACTAATTATTCGTTGTTTATCAAGTGCTTATGTATTATTAAAATAGACCTTAAATAATTTAAATTCATATAAAAAAAAACATCTAGGTTTTAAGAAAAAATTTCACGCACGCTTATGTAAGAATAGTTATAAAAAAATACTATTCGAAATAAAAGAATGTATATTAATTACTTTAAAACTTACAATATGACAAAATTAAATAAAAATGAAAACAACAGATGTATTAATTATCGGCGGCAGCGCTGCCGGAATGGTAACAGCAGTAACGGGTAAGTCACACTGGCCAAAAAAAGAATTTCTCCTTGTAAAAAAACAAAAAGAGATGATGGTTCCTTGCGGCATTCCATACATATTTGGAACACTTGATAGCAGCGATAAAAATATTATGCCTGTTGATGCTGCATTACAAAAATGCAGTGTAACATCCATTGTTGATATGGCAATTGATATTAATATTGGCAATAAAGAAGTTATGTTTGCAAGCGGCGAAAAAATAGGCTATCATAAACTCGTTATTGCGACAGGTTCAACCCCTATGAAACCTAAATGGTTAGAAGGAGGTGATTTGGAAAATGTTTTTACAGTCCCCAAAGACAAGGAGTATCTTGATAACATGAAAAATAAGCTGGGTGCGGCAAAAAATATTGCGGTAATCGGGGCAGGTTTTATCGGAGTAGAACTTTCCGACGAACTTGTCAAGCATGGCTATAAGGTTACTTTGATTGAAAAGATGCCTAACATACTTAACCTGGCATTCGATGCTGAAGTTGCTGAGGAAATCCATGAATTACTTGCAGGCAGAGGGGTTAATATTATCGCAGGTAAAGGGATAAGTAAAGTTCTCGGAACCAACAAAGTGGAAGCCATTGAGCTTGAAGATGGAGAAAAGATGGATATGGATGCGGTTATACTGTCAATAGGTTACAAACCGAATAGTGAACTGGCGAAAAAAGCGGGAATTTATGTTGATGAAGACAATTTTATTGCTGTTGATGAGTACATGCGTACACATATAAAGGATGTGTTTGCTGTTGGGGATTGTGCTCAAAAACGTGATTTTGTTACGCGAAGTAGGGTTGCAACGATGCTAGCCTCCACAGCTTGTGCAGAAGCCAGAATTTGTGGAATGAATTTATTCAATCTGAACGTAGTTAAAACTTTTAGCGGAACCATTGCAATTTATTCTACAGCCATTGGCAACACTGGTTTTGGAACTGCAGGTGTAACCGAGCAAAGGGCTGAAATGGAAGGTATAGCAACAGTTACCGGGCTTTTTGAGGGAATGAACCGTCACCCTGGGAATTTACCTGATGCGCACAAACAAATTGTAAAACTTATTGCGGCTAAAAATTCGGGTGTCATCATAGGTGGAGAAGTTATTGGTGGCTTAGAGGCAGGTGAATTAACGAATGTTATTGGCTTAGCCATACAAAATCGCATGTCTGTAAATTCATTTTTAACCATGCAAATCGGCACACATCCCTGCCTTACTGCTTCTCCTGCTGCATATCCGCTGATAAAAGCTGCTGAAATTATTGCCAACAAAATATTAAGGAATATGAAAGAATAAAATGTCAGGCCCTTGCTGCATAATGTACAAGATAATCAAAGTTTGCAGTAAGAGCCTTATATTATTAAAAATAAATTATGAAAATTAAAAATTGTGACATCATGACAAAATCGAAAAAAAACAACGGAGCTAATCAAGGCAAAGGTCTTGGAACCGGAGGGGGTCGTGGAAAAAACAAAGGCGGTGGGTATAGTGTAGGTGGATATTGTGTGTGTGCTAAATGTGGTGCTAAAGTTCAACATCAACAAGGGGTTAAATGTACAACACTAAAATGCCCTGATTGTGGACATACTATGGTCAGAGAAGAGATATTAAATGACAAACTTTCTAAAGATTAACGGAATTTTACATCCTTCTATTCTGATTGTTAATTACTGTTTTGCCATTTTAACAAAGTTGGAGGATTTTGTTGTACCTGTAAATTAATTTATCGTTAAAACAGAATGAAATTAAATCATGTAGGATTAAATATCCAAAGTGAAGAAGAGATAGTTGATTTTTATCAAAATATTCTTGGTTTTGATTTTGAATATCAATTTGATATGCCCACTGAGTTGGGTGATGAAATTTTTGGTGTGAATAAACAACTAAAAGTTTTTTTGTATAAAAGAGAAGACATCCTTCTTGAATTATTTGTTCATTCTGTAAATGCTAAGAAGAGTTTTTCTCATACCTGTTTTGAAGTAGAAGATCGTGAAAAGATTGCGACTAAATGTGAGCAAAGCAAATATCAAGTGATAAGAATTAGGCGTATTGATAAGCCTGATATCCTTTTTGTAAAGGATAAAGCAGGAAATATTTTTGAATTAAAAATGGGAAATAATGAAAATTTATCTTGATTGTATTCCTTGTTTTATGCAACAAGCATTGCGTGCAGGACGATTGGCTACTACTGATGAAAAAAAAATAAAGCAAATTCTGGATAAAACAGGAGAAATGGTAAAAACCATTCCGATGCACGCCACACCTATAGAAATAGGAATGATAGTCTATCGTATTGTAAGTGAAGTTACCGGCGTTCATGACCCATTTAAAGCTATCAAAAAACAACATATTAAAGAAACAAAAGCCATTTATCCTGAGTTAGAAAAGATAGTGGCAAATTCAGATGATAAGCTTCTTACTGCCATAAAAATAGCCATTGCCGGAAATATTATTGATTTGGGAGTCAATAAAGCATTTGATATTGTAAGGGATGTGAAACATATTCTACAACAGGATTTTGCAATTTTAGACTATGATGCTTTTAAAAAGCAATTGGAAAAAACCAAGAACATCCTTTATATTGGCGATAATGTTGGAGAATCGGTTTTTGATAAAATACTTATCAAAGAATTAAAAAAACCAGTAAAATTTGCTGTACGTTCAATCCCCATTATAAATGATGTTACTTGGGAAGATGCTATAGCTTCCGGATTAGACGAAGTTGCAGAATTAATTGATTCGGGATGCAAGTCTCCGGGTATTATTCTCAACCAGAGCACACCCGAATTTCTTGAACTTTTTAATACATCAGGATTTGTTATAAGTAAAGGACAGGGGAATTTCGAAGGGTTATCTGATTGCAACAGACAAGTTTTTTTCTTGTTAAAAACAAAATGCCCAATTATCTCAAATCATCTTGGAATAGAAGATAATTCTATTATTCTTAAAGAACATAAAATTTAGATATGTATAAGCATCTTTTTGGTCCGGTACCATCGCGTAGATTAGGAATGTCGTTAGGAATCGACTTAATTCCTAAAAAAGTTTGTTCTCTGAACTGCGTTTATTGTGAAGTAGGCAGAACAACAAATCTTACAACTGACAGGTTAGAATATGTGAAATATGACAGTGTAATTGCTGAGTTAGAAAAATTTATGAGCAACAATCCAAAAATTGATTATTTCACTTTTTCAGGATCTGGAGAACCCACGCTAAACAGTAGAATTGGCGATGTATTAAAATTTATCAAAGAAAAATATCCAAAAATAAAAACAGCTATATTAACAAATGGCACATTACTGTATGATAAAAACTTAAGAAGGGAATTGATGGGTTCCGATGTGATCCTGCCATCGTTAGATGCTGCAAGTAGGGATGTATTTAGAAAAATTAACAGGCCCAGTAAAAAATTGAATATTGAAACATATATACAAGGATTGGTCGACTTAAGAAAAGAATACAAAGGCGAAATTTGGCTCGAAATATTTTTGTTGAAAGGATATAATGATACTAAAGAAGAATTAAGATTATTAAAAGAAGCCATTTTAAAAATTAAACCGGATATCGTTCAATTAAACACCTTAGATCGCCCCGGAACAAAGCATGATTTAATTCCTTTGACAAAAATGGAAATGCAAGCAATTGTTGATTTTTGGGAGTTGCCTAATATTGAAATCATAGCTTCTCCAGATAAACGATCAAGTATTGAATCGTATAGCGGAGATATTGAAACTGCAATCATTGAAACGATTGCCCGCCGCCCTTGTACGCTTGATGATTTACACAATTTTTTAGGAATCCATATCAATGAAATAAATAAGTATTTGGGGAATTTGGAAGCGGGTGATAAAATTAAAACTGTCAACCTTGAAAGAGGTTTATTTTATGAATTGAAACATAAATAAATTGAATAATTCGGGTAAAGGAGGGAAATAAGGTTCTGTCGCATCTGTCAAAATTTACAATAAT
>CBEPPX010000201.1:0-4359 GCA_965511205.1 uncultured Ignavibacteriales bacterium
ACTACTGTTACACCTTTATTTGCATAATCTTCCTGCAATTGTTTCATCCTTCCTTCATAAGCTTTAACATAGGGGCAATGGTTACAGCTAAAAATAATTACCAATGCTTCTTTATCTGCAAACGAATTGAGCGAATAATTTTTATCATCCACACCAATTAAATTGAAATCCGGGGCGGGTGAACCTAATTTTAATTTATCAGTTGCCATATTTTACCTCTAATTCTCTTATTTTCACTTTAGTAAATAAATTTCTTAATAATTAAATTGATCTTTATAATGTTAAGATGTCTTTTCCTTCTAACAATATTTTTAACAGAGTTTGCAATGGCACAAAATATTCAGTTTGCCCAGGATCTTTACCATAGCTATGAAAATTACAAAGAAAGAACTTTAACAAACCGCCGCTTTAAGCATTCCGATATCCTTCCTTTAATAGAGCAGCTAAAAGATAAAGATATTTTCGGCGTTAATAAAGTTGGCGAATCGGCTGAAGGAAGAGATATAAATATGATCTCAGTTGGAAGTGGAAGCACTAAAATTTTTCTTTGGTCACAAATGCACGGAGATGAACCGACTGCAACTGCGGCTATCTTTGATATTTTTAATTTCTTTTTGGCAGATAATGATTTTGTAGAATTCAAAAATCATTTATTTGAAAAAACCACAATTTATTTTTTACCAATGGTAAATCCTGATGGCGCAGAATTATTCCAGAGAAGAAACATATTTGAAATTGATCTAAACCGTGATGCGGTAAGCCAGCAAACACCGGAAGGACAATTATTAAAAGAAATCTTCGATAGTTTGAAAGCTGAGTTTGGCTTTAACCTGCATGATCAAAGCAGGGAATATTCCTCCGGGAACAGTTTTAAAACTGCAGCAATTTCGTTTTTAGCTCCATCGCCTGATTATGATAAAACTTTAACACCTGTTCGTGAAAACTCGATGAAACTGATCAGCATGATGTACAAAACACTTTCCGAGTTTATCCCGGGTCACATTGCAAAATATACTGATGAATATGAACCGCGGGCATTTGGCGATAATTTTACAAAATGGGGAACGAGTACTGTTCTATTAGAAACAGGCGGCTGGATAGATGACCGCGAAAAACAATTTCTTAGAAAGATAAATTTTATTGCTTTGCTTTCTGCTTTTAAAAGTATTGCAGATGAATCATACGTAACAGAAGATTTAAACACTTACTCATCAATACCTGATAATGAAAAATTAATGATCGATCTTATAATAAGAAACCTAACTGTAAAAAACAGTGGGCACGAATACAAAATTGATGTGGGAATCGATTACGAAGAAATAAACATGAATGGCGCAACAGTTTTTTATTACAAAGCAAAAATTGAAGATTTAGGTGATCTGTCAGTATTCCATGGTTATAATGAGATAGATCTAAATGGATACAGGGTTGAGCCGGGTAAAACATATCCAACGGTTATAAATTCAATAGAAGAGCTTGAAGCTTTAAATCCAAATGAACTTTTTAGTAATGGTTACACAAATATTATCCTTAAATCTACAGGTTATAAGGAAGAGTTCTCAAAATATCCATTCAATATATTTCTTAACAAACCAAATGTGTTTGAAGAAAAAATTAAATTTGAAGGCATTCCAAATTTTATAGTTAGAAAAAATGGGGTTGTAAAATACTCTGTTGTGAATGGTTTTTTAAGAGATATAGAAAAACCCGTTGAATCCTTTGGAAATTCCCTCATTTTAAAGTAAGAAAGTCATTTTAATAAGAAATACTAACTTTCCGGAAAAAATCATAATTAATCTGACTAGCGAAAATCTATTGAAATGAAAGTTTTTTGACGGATAACCAGATAATTCCTGATGATTTAATCTTCGATATTTTTTTCAGTATCACTTGAAATAACCAAAAGAAACAACTTTCATCTTAAATCCAAAGAATTTGAGTACAAACTATAAAGGTGCACTATTTGATTATGGTACTATTCTTTGATACTTTTGTAGTTCGATTTAATTTACGGTGAGGAAAAAGTGGCACGATCAAAAAATATTGAGGCTTTCTGCTCTTCCTGCAATTCAACTCAAAAAATGGAAATTACTGGTGAATTGACTGGAGAAGATGCGGAAATCAAAAAATGGGCAAAATGCAAAAAATGCAAGCATTCGATGGTTATAGATCTTAAAGAAGATATAGTATCAGTTGATACTTCCATGGAAGGGATTGAAACTGGAGATTGTACAGTTTATTCACCAATGAAATCGTACACCATCGGCGAGCCGATTTATCATAAAAATTGGGATGATTTGGGAAAAGTAGTTTCTAAAGAAATTCTATCGAGCGGACAAAAATCTATTGCGGTAGAGTTTCAGAAATCTGGATTTAAAAAATTAGTGGAATCATTAAATAATTAAAATTACCGGAAAGAGGTGAGAAATATTGGTTGGCATAACCCTTGGCGATAATGAACCCATTGATAAAGCGCTGAGAAGATTTAAGAAAAAGTATGAAAGATCTGGTGTTCTTAAAGAATTTAAAAAGAGAACTTTTTTTGTAAAGCCCTCTATAAAGAAGCGTATGGAAAAGATTAAAGCTACCAGGCGTGCACACAGACCTGAACAGTATTAAAATATTAAGCCCTTCTTCTGAAGGGCTTTTTTTTTACTTTATCTGAAGCACCGGTTCAATTACTGCCGGTTCCTTACCTTTTCTATAATACATTTTAAGATGTTTTATTATTGCATCGTATGCCTCGTCCAAGCTGTTACAAAAAGTAAACAGCTTAAGATCGGAAGCACTTATTACTCCCTTGTCTACAAGCGCATCAAAGTTAATAATACTCTTCCAGTACTTTTCATCATAAATAATCAGTGCAAGTTTTTTTCTTATTTTATCAGTTTGCACAAGCGTAAGCATTTCAAACATTTCATCCATAGTACCAAATCCACCGGGAAATATTACAAAAGCTTTTGATAGATATGCAAACCAGAACTTCCGCATAAAAAAGTAGTGAAACTCAAAACTTAACTCTGGTGTAACATACTTATTTACAAACTGTTCATAAGGAATGCTGATATTCAGCCCCACAGAATATCCGCCTGCTTTCTTGGCTCCCTTATTCGCTGCTTCCATTATTCCCGGTCCACCGCCTGTGCACACTATGAACCTGTTTGCACTTGTTTCAAGATTCATAGACCACTCAGTAATTCTCCTGGAAAGTTCAACTGCATCTTCGTAATATTTCGACATATCTACCATCAATTGTGCTTCTCTTAATTTCCCTGCAAATCCTTGAGTTGATTTTGGATTTTTACTCTTTATTTCGTTGTAATCCTTAATTGCATTTCGTTTAGATTTAAGACGTGCAGATCCAAAGAAGACAATTGTATCCATAATTTTGTGTTTTCGGAATTTGCTCTTTGGATGCAAATACTCTGTTAACATTCTAACAGTTCTCCCGTCAGGAGAATCCAGGAAATCAAGATTTTCGTACGCTTTTTTGGGTTTAAGATCTTTTGCCATAATAATATCAGTTTTTATTAGATAAGAATTTAATTAGCGAGTTAAACAATTACTTAGGTGCGGTTTATTTTTTATTCAATGAAACTTTTATATTTGCACATAATCAAATCCGGGATAATGACGAACACGGATTTAATTTTTGAGATGTAAAACTAATCTTATTAGATGATAATTCAAATAAACTTATAAACAAATCATTCACGGTAAAATTTTAAATGAAGATAAAAACCATCCTGTTAATTTTTGTATCCTGTTTCTTTATCAATGCAGACAGGTATGATGATGTTAAAACCGAAATAAACAATGTGCTGAATAAATTACCTGCGGGAACCCGCATTGGAATGTTGATCTACAATCCTCTAACGAGGGATACCATCTACTCAATCAATCATACAGAATCTATGATACCGGCTTCTAACACAAAACTTTTTACTACAGCCACTGCACTCGAAATTATGGGAGGAAGTTATACTCTATCAACTCAAATTCTTACTGATGATAATGATTTAACCGATGGAAAGATTGACGGAAACATTTATATAAAAGGGCTTGGTAACTCTGTCTTCACTTCTGAAGATCTAACCGAGATGGCTAACGATTTATATGAACTTGGGATTAGAGAGATTACCGGGAATGTAATTGGTGACGATACTTTTTTTGATGATGTTTATACACGAGATGACTGGATAAAAGATGAAAATGCAAATGTAAGACTTGCACCAATTTCGGCAGTGGTTATAGACAGAAACAAAACCAGGGTAAAAAAGAAGAGCAGAGGAAGATTAAGAACATATACAGTAAACGTTACTAATCCACCGCTATTTGCTGCAGAACAATTGTTAGATA
>CBEPPX010000202.1:0-4355 GCA_965511205.1 uncultured Ignavibacteriales bacterium
TGTTTTCATCAGGTATTGTTATGGTATTCAGTGATGTTTTTATCATAATCTGGATACTTGTATTTATGTTTTTTATGGATGTTAGTCTCTCGCTGGTTACACTTTCTGTTTTGCCGGTACTTATATACGGCACATTCCTTTTTAGAAGGAAAGCCAGGGAAAGTTACAGAGATGTGCGATTACACTTAGCACGGCTTAATTCCTATATGCAGGAACATGTTACCGGCATGAGTGTAGTACAGATCTTCAATAAAGAAAAAGATGAACTGAAAAAGTTTTCGAGCATTAATAAAGATTATAGAACAGCAAACATAAAATCGGTTTTTTACTATGCAATATTTTTCCCCAGCGTTGAACTGCTTAGTTCAATTGCTGTTGGATTAATAATTTGGTACGGAGGTGGAGAAGTAGTGCAGGGAATGATTACAATTGGTGTGCTGTTTGCTTTTATTCAATTTACAGAAATGTTTTTCAGACCTATAAGAGATCTTTCTGAAAAATATAATATTATGCAGACTGCAATGGCATCTTCCGAAAGGATCTTTAACCTTTTAGATGACGATACTATGGTTAAAAACCCGGAAAAACCAATACCTCTTCCAAATGTCCGCGGTCAGGTCGATTTTAAAAATGTATGGTTTGCATATAACGATGAAAATTATGTACTTAAAGATATTTCATTCTCAATAAATCCCGGCGAAACTGTTGCGATTGTGGGACACACAGGCGCAGGTAAAACGAGTATAATAAATATCCTAACACGTTTTTATGATATTAATAAAGGAAGTATTCTGCTGGATGGTATAAATATTGAAAAGCTTGACAAGCGCGAATTAAGAAAGTATGTTTCTATGGTTCTGCAGGATGTGTTTTTATTCTCAGGAAATATTGAATCAAATATCAATTTGAATAACCATGGCATAGATAAAGGCACGATTCTTGAAGCCACAGCAGCGGTTGGTGCAGATAAATTTATTGATACCCTGCCAGACAAATACGATGAAGAAGTTAAGGAAAGAGGAGCTACATTAAGCGTTGGGCAGAAGCAATTGATTTCTTTTGCAAGAGCATTAGCATACGATCCACAAATACTTATACTTGATGAAGCAACTTCAAGTGTTGATACGGAAACAGAACAATTGATACAAAGAGCGATAGAAAAACTTTTAGTTGGAAGAACTGCAATTGTAATTGCGCACAGGTTATCTACAATTCAAAGTGCTGATAAGATTATTGTAATGCACAAAGGTGAAATCAGGGAAACTGGAAATCACCAGGAGCTACTTGCAAAACAGGGAATTTATTATAAATTATATCAACTGCAATATAAAGATCAGGAAGTTTTACTTCCCAAATAATAAAAAATATCGGAGAGTGTTAAATGGAACATACTCATTTCATGACCTTAGCACGGCATATTATTGAAGAAGAAAGAAAACATCCTCAGGCAACCGGTGAACTTTCTGCACTCCTGCACAACCTTTCTTTGGCAGCAAAAGTTATTTCACTCGAAGTAAATAAAGCAGGACTGGTAGACATCCTAGGTTTTACCGGATCGAATAACATTCATGGTGAGCATGTAAAAAAACTTGATATCTTTGCACATGATATGATGGTTCGCGCAATGGACCACGGCGGACATCTTTGTGTAATGGCTTCTGAGGAAGAGGAAGGCATAATTCATATTCCTACAAAATATACAATTGGAAAATATGTTCTTCTTTTCGATCCATTGGATGGTTCATCTAATATTGATGCTAATGTTAGCATAGGTACAATATTCTCCATCTATAAAAGATGTACCCCTGATGGGAAACCGGGAACGGAAGAAGACTGCCTGCAGCAAGGTATAAATCAGGTTGCAGCAGGGTATGTTATTTACGGCTCGAGTACAATGCTTGTTTACACAGCAGGCCATGGTGTTTACGGATTTACACTCGATCCGGCTTTTGGAGAATTTATACTCTCGCATCATAGTGTAATGACTCCAAAAAAATCTAAAATATACAGCATTAACGAAGGGAACTATCTTTACTGGCACCCGGGTCTTAAAAATTTCATAAAATATCTTCAGGATGAAGATAAAGAGACCAGTCGACCTTATTCTACAAGATATATTGGTTCTATGGTTGCAGATATCCATAGGAATTTATTATACGGCGGTTTATTTATGTACCCAGCTGATTCCAGGAATCCTAATGGAAAATTAAGGTTGCAATATGAATGTAACCCGATGGCTTTTATTATTGAACAAGCTGGAGGGAGAGCTTCAGACGGATTTAAAAGAATGCTTGAAATACAACCGGTAACAATTCACCAAAGAACGCCAATATTTATTGGCAGTGAAGATGATGTAAAGATGGTTGAAAAATTTTTAGCTGAAGCAGAAGTTAAATCAAGTAAATAATTTTTTAGAATAAATTGCAGTTATTCTTTAACCTCTTCCAGTCTGGCTTTAATTTTTGCAGCAAGATCTTCAAGAGTTATCCCCTCTATTTTAATCTTTGCACTTTTCAGTAATGTTTCCGGTGGATCGCCTTCCCCAACCATATACTTGTAGAGCCCAAAGCCCAGCCGGTTCTTATCATTACTAATTGGTATATAATCACTAAACGATTCAACAATTCCATATACCGTTTTTTCAATTGAAGAATCGGGGAATTCGTTTGTGCCCGGTGGTGGTAAAGTTGTCATTTTCAATATCCTTTAATTTGATACTTAAACTTACTTCCCAAACCAGAAAAGTTCAACATTAAGTGGCAGTGAAACTTAATATTACCTAAATTTGTCCGATTAAAGATTAAAATCAATGCATATGAACCTGGAAAATGTAAATAAAATATTGATCGTCCGTTTAAGTTCACTTGGCGATATCCTATTAACAACTCCGCTGCTTCGCTCCATAAAAAAAATGTATCCAAATATAAGCATCGATTTTATTCTTAGGGAAGAGTATGAAGATCTTCTTATTCATAATCCAAATGTTAACAAATTATATAAATATCCTGTGAGCAAGTTAGAAAAACAGATTCTCTTCAATTCAATTATTGCACAGAATTATGAAATAGTTATTGATCTTCAGAACAATTTTAGAACCAGGGAACTTATACGGATTTTGAAATGTCCTGTGTTCAAATTAAAAAAGCGTCATCTGGATAAATTTTTATTTGTCTATTTTAAGATGAATAAACTAATTGATGCGCCTCCTATCCCTGTAGGGTATGCAAATGCATTTGATATGTTTGAATTAGATAGTTACGGTTTAGATTTTAAAACTGATAAGCAGCCGAATAAACAATTGCAAACAGATGAAAAATTTATTGGAATGTGTCCTGGTGCGAGGCATTATACTAAAAGATGGCACAAAGGATACTACACAGAACTTGGAAAGTTACTTGAATCTAATAAATATAAAGTAGTTTTGCTTGGAGGAAAAGATGATCAGGATTTATGCGATGAGATTGCAAAGGAATTATCAAATCCAATAAACCTGTGCAACGAAAATGACGTAATGCAAACTGCCGCGAATATGATGATGTGCAATGTAGTTTACTGTAATGATTCAGGATTAATGCACCTTGCAACCGCGGTTAATATACCTGTTATTGCTTTCTTTGGTTCAACTGTAAAGGAATTTGGATTCTTCCCATATAAAAGTAAAAGCCTTGTGCTGGAAAGCAATAGGTTGTTATGCAGACCCTGCACTCATATAGGGAAAAAAAGTTGTCCGCAAAAACATTTTAGCTGCATGCTGAATATTACCCCTGAAGAAGCCTTTAACAGTTTAAACCTGGTTGCAAATCAAATATGAAAAAAATCTGGCAGTTTTTATATAACTATCTTTTCCTTCCCATATTTTATCTTCTGATTATATTTGCTGCCTTATTTAACAGAAAAATAAAAAAAGGCATAAAAGGAAGAAGAGGAATTTTTGAAGAACTCTTACTAAAAAGCAAATCACTTAATAAATCAAGAAAAACAATCTGGTTCCATTCATCATCTTATGGAGAGTTTGAACAGGCAAAACCGATTATTGAGCAGCTTAGGAAAGAAAGTGATATAAATATTGTTGTAAGTTTCTTTTCTCCTTCCGGCTATGTTAATTCCCGTAATTATCCACATGCAGATCTAATCACATATCTTCCCTTCGATACAACGACAAATGCGAAAAGGTTTATAGAAATTATTCAACCCAACCTTGCGTTGTTTATGCGCTATGATATTTGGCCAAACCATATATGGGCGTTGAAGGAAAAAGATATTCCCTGTTTTCTTGTGGATGCAACAATGCGCGGCAATTCTTTGCGCAAATTACCTTTAATGAAATCATTTCATAAAACATTGTTCAGGGATAT
>CBEPPX010000203.1:0-4342 GCA_965511205.1 uncultured Ignavibacteriales bacterium
ATGTTTTAAGTAAAATTTCCTTGCAGGATCTTCTAGGTAAAGAAGAAGATGTTGACATGCTTGTCACTAATTTTGCTGAAAAACTTAAAGAAAAATTTGAACAAAACTGAATTTATCAATTATTCTTCTTCACCTTTTTTAATAAAATATCCATCCTTCTCAAGACTATCAAAAGATTTATAAATTTTAATCCTCACTTCATTGGAATGAAAGAATCCGGTAGATTCAATTTTGACGCCGTTAACTTCTTTATATAGCTTTACTTCAGCATAAAGTTTATCATCGGCAATCAGCTCAGATTCTAGTTTAATTTTCTTCTCCGGTATGTTTGATAAAGCCCAGTAAGTTCCCTTCTTTGCATTTTGATAAGCGTAATCAATATCACTTTCTAATTTTTCCTGAGCAAGCAAATTGAAAGAGATAAAAACCACTAGCATACAAACTAAATAAATCAATTTCATAGTTTTCTGTCCTTTTAGTTTTAATTTTAAACATTCATTGTCTAATTAGCAAACCCTTAATTATTGCGATTAACCTCACCTTTGGAAACCAATACTTGACATAATAGTTTCCGTACCTTATATTAGAAACCAGAAAAACGAAAATAGTTTCCAAGGGATATATGGACGAACAAAACAAAATAATCGAAATAACTGAAGAAAAATTCTTCAGAGATGGTTTTTATAAAACAACAATGGATGAAGTTGCTTCAGAACTTAAAATGAGCAAGAAAACCATCTATAAATTTTTTCCATCAAAGGATGTGCTGGTGATGGCAATTGCAAAACATTTTATGGAAGGAATGAAGAAAAAAATCATTCCTGCTTTGAATTCAGATAAAAACGCAATTGAAAAACTTGCTGAGCTAAACAGCATATTAGCTAAAACTTCAGAAAAAATTTCTTCAAAGAGAATGGATGAAATAAGAAAACACTTCCCCTCTCTGTGGACTGAGATAGATAATTTCAGAACGAAAATGATGTTTGGGAATATTACCAAGGTTATAGATCAGGGAAAAGCAGAAGGTTTGTTTATTGATTATCCAACTCCCATAATAATGAATATGCTTGTTGCTTCAGTGAGAACTATTGTTACTCCAGATTTTATACTGAACAATAATTTTTCAATAGGCGAAGCTGCACTATATGCTTTCAAAGTGATTATTGGAGGAATAGTAACTGAAAAAGGTAGAAAAGTTTTTAATAAAACAATAAATAAGATGTAGATATGAAAAAATTATTATTTATAACTCTATTGCTGCTAAGTTCAGAGTTTGTAATCCCGCAAACGCACCTTACACTTGAAGACTGCTATGAAAAAGCAAGAGTTAATTATCCACTTATCAAACAGAAAGACTACATTGAAAAAACTAAAGATTATAATGTTAGCAATGTTTGGAAAGGATATTTGCCGCAGATTATAATTAACGGGCAAGCTAGCTATCAATCTGATGTAACGTCAATTCCAATATCAATTCCGGGAATCAAAATTGAATCCATAACAAAAGATCAATATAAAGCATATGCTGATGTTTCACAGGTTATTTATGACGGTGGAATAATGAGTGCACAAGCCGATATTCAGGAATCAATAGCAGAGATTGGCGATCAGAAACTTGAAATAGAATTACTAAAGTTAAAAGAAAGAGTCAACCAGATTTATTTAGGTATGCTGCTTATAGATGCTCAACTACATCAACTTGAACTGGTAAAAAATGATTTAAATGCGAGCATTTCAAAACTTGATGCTGCTTATTTAAATGGTATCGCAATAAAATCTGATGTTGATGTTTTAAGAGCTGAATTATTGAAAACTGAACAACGCAAAATTGAACTTAACTCCTCCCGAATATCTTATATCAATATGCTCGCATTGATGATTAATGAAAATTTGAATGAGTCAACTATTCTTTTGCCCCCTTCACAAATTAATTATTTTTCTGCAGAAGAAATAAGTCGACCTGAATTAAAACTTTACTCAGCTCAAAAAAATCTTATTAAAAATCAGGATGGATTAACCGTTTCCAAAATTATTCCTAAAGCAAACCTATTTTTCCAGGGAGGCTATGGCAGGCCGGGTCTAAATCTGTTTGTAAATGATTTTGCCTGGTTTTATATAACCGGTGTTCGATTTTCCTGGTCATTATCAAATCTTTATGGTTATGGAAATGCAAGTGAAATCAATCAACTAAGCATGCAGAGCATTGATTCGCAAACTGAGACGTTTTTGCTTAACATAAACATAACTGTTAATCAACAACTACAGGAAATTGAGAAACTAAAAAAATTGATTGAAGTGGATAAAAGTATTATTGATATAAGAACTTCAGTTAAAGAATCAGCACAAGCAAAGCTTGAAAACGGAGTGATTACATCAAACGATTACATAAGGGAATTAAACGCAGAAGATACTGCAAAACAAAATTTAGAAATTCATAAAATACAATTATTACTGGCACAGTATAATTATAAAATTACAACAGGAAATTAAAAAATATAATAGAGATGAAAATGAAAAACAGATTATTAAACATTGCTCTAGCTCTTATTGCCACTTTGTTACTTTCTTGCTCAAATGGGAATGGAGATTTTGACGCAACAGGAACATTTGAATCTGAGGAAGTTATTGTCTCATCAGAGGCGATGGGAAAACTTGTAATGTTTGACATAGATGAGGGTGATAATCTTAAACAAAATCAAATTGTGGGAGTGGTTGATACAACTCAATTATATCTTAAGAAAAAACAACTTCAATCAACAATTAAAGCAGTGCTAAGCAAACAGCCTGATATTCCCACACAACTTGCAGCAATACAGGAACAAATTACAACTGCTGAAAGAGAAAAAATCAGAATTGAGAATCTTCTGAGTTCAGATGCTGCAACAACAAAACAGCTTGATGATATTAACTCTCAACTTGATATATTGAACAAGCAGTACGATGCCACAAAATCCAGCTTAACAATTACTAGACAGGGAATGCGAAGCGAAACACTTCCACTAATCGCTCAAGTAGAACAGATACAAGATCAAATTAATAAAAGTATAATTAGAAACCCTATTGATGGAACAGTATTGACGCGTTATGCAAAACAGGATGAAATAACTTCAAACGGCAAAGCGCTTTATAAAATTGCAGATTTATCTGAAATGATTTTGCGTGCTTATATAAATGGTGATCAGTTAGGTCAGGTTAAACTTGATCAAAAGGTGAAAGTTTTTGTAGATAAAGGTGACGGCAAACAGAAAGAGCTGGAAGGAGAAATTTATTGGGTCTCTTCAAAAGCTGAGTTCACGCCAAAAACAATCCAGACAAAAGATGAACGTGCAAATCTTGTTTACGCTATTAAAGTAAGAGTTAATAATGATGGTTACTTAAAAATAGGAATGTACGGTGAAATAAAATTCTGATATGGATACGATTGAATTAAAAAATATCTTTAAGACTTATCCAACGAAGAAGACCAAGATTACTGCAGTTGATGACGTTTCATTTTCAGTTAAAGAAGGCGAGCTCTTCGGTTTGATTGGCCCGGATGGAGCGGGCAAATCATCGATTTTTAGAATTTTAACAACCTTACTTCTGGCAGATAGCGGCAGTGCCTCTGTAATGGAACTGGATGTTGTAAAAGATTATAAAGAAATCAGAAAAATTGTTGGTTATATGCCCGGCAGGTTTTCGCTTTACCAGGATCTTAGCGTTGAAGAAAATTTAGAATTTTTTGCTACAATTTTTAATACCACCATTGAGGAAAATTACAATTTAATAGCTGACATTTATATACAACTCGAACCTTTCAAGAAACGTCGTGCTGGAAAACTTAGCGGCGGTATGAAGCAAAAACTTGCTCTTTGCTGCGCGCTAATTCACAAACCAAAGGTTTTATTTCTTGATGAACCAACAACAGGTGTTGATCCAGTTTCCAGAAAAGAATTTTGGGAAATGTTAAAAAATTTGAAAGAGCAAGGAATAAGTATTCTTGTTTCTACTCCTTATATGGATGAGGCAAAACTTTGTGATAGAATTGCTCTCATTCAAAATGGCAAAATTTTAGAAATAGACACGCCGCAAAATATTGTTGATAGATTTGATAGTAACCTTTATGCGGTTCATTCTGACAATATGTTTACACTGCTTAAAGATTTAAGGCGTTTTCCAAAAACAAAATCCTGTTTTGCTTTCGGTGATAAACATCATCTTGTTTTAAATGATAATAATTTTGATTTGAATGAACTGAAAACCTATTTGCAAAATCAAAGTAATCTGGAAATAAAAAAAATTGAACCTGGAATTGAAGATTGTTTTATGAGATTAATGAGAGCCCCTCCCAACCCTTCCTTAA
>CBEPPX010000204.1:0-4332 GCA_965511205.1 uncultured Ignavibacteriales bacterium
CCAAATGCAGCTCCAATAAGCGAACTATCCTTTTGCCCGGCAATGATAGAAAGCACGAGTGTTCCATGATTATGCTGGTTAGTTACATCATTCGTTTCGTTTGCCGTTGTAGAATCTTTAAAGACAAAATCGTATTCTGCTACAACATTTGTATTAATGAGTGATTCATGATTCTTCCAATCAAATCCTGTATCAAGCATACCAATTAATATACCTTCTCCCGTAATCCCTTTTGAATGAACAGCCGGAACATCGGAAAGCTGTAGTTGATTAAATGAAGGACCATAATCATTTATTGATGAAATAGAACTGTTTTTAAATACATTTTCATTAACTGCCGAGGGTGAACTGAAAATAAGGGTTTTTACTCTTTCTGCTTTTTTTATAAAATCCATCTTCTCAACCAACTGCAATTGTTCAGCAGTAAGTAACGCAGAAACAGCATTGAACCATTTAAGCTTATTCTCAATTTTGATGTTAAGAAGTTCAAGCTCATTTACATATTGTTCAAAAATTGGCAGATCCTCAAAAGTAATAGAATTCTCTTCCCCCATATTTTTAATTCTTCTTTCAATACTTTTATCGGTTAAGTAACTTAAAGCCGTTTTGTATTGAAGACTTGATTTATTAATCTGCTCAGTTTCGGTAATTCCTTTGTCTTTAAAATATATGAGATATTTGGTCTGCGAATATGAGAGAAAGAGAGGAAGGGTAATAAAAATGAGAATATATTTTTTCATTTTCTTTTTGTTTATTGTTGAATTGGAAAAGCTATATATGAATCCTTAAAATATTATAAAAGCTAAAAAACCGGTAATGAAAAATTAGTCCACACCCTTAAAAATTCTTCTGGCTCTTATTTCTGAAAGGAATCCAAGCGGACCCGGCGCAGATTTTTCACTGTCCATAGACCAGTAAATAAAAAGTGCTTTCCCGATAATCATTTCTTCAGTTATAAAACCAAGGTAGCGGCTGTCCATGCTAACATCAAGGTTGTCTCCAATAACAAAGTAATTATCGTTTTGAATTACATATTCCTGAATCGGTTTAGCGTTTAGGGTAATAACCGATCCTTCATCTCTTAATACTCTTTCGCCATAATCCATAACGATAATTTGTTTTACTTTTTCCAGGTTACGGGAATTAACCGCAATGGTATCGCCCTTTTTTGGTATGATGATGGGTCCATAATTATCGCGATTCCATTTGGAACCTTTGGGAAAAATATTATCTTCAACAATACCACGCCTTCTTACATTTTCGTTTGAAAACTTGATGGTAGATGGAAGTGTTAGCTCTTCATTATTTACAAATACTTTTTTATTTATAAACTGGAGTGTATCCCCCGGTCCTGCAACAATTCTTTTAATAAAATGGTTAGCTGTTATGGTAGAATCTTGTAGAAAAGTTTCCGGATAATTAAAAACTACCAGCTCATTTATTTCAGGTTCCCATGTTTTCAGTAAAGTAAAGTGCGGAATTTTGATACCTGTAAAAGGAATTTTTTCCGGTGTGGAAAATTTATACGCAATTTTATTTACAATAATAAAATCACCTGCAAGCAGAGTATTTTCCATTGATGAAGTGGGAATTTGGAAAGCTTCTAAGAAAAAAGTTTTTAAAAAGATTGCTATAACAATTAGTATTACAGCAAGTCGTAAAAATTTTACAATTTTTTTGATGTGGCAAATCCAGTTTTATTCAAAAATACGTTAATCCTCGATTTGAAGTACGGCTAAAAACGCTTCTTGGGGAATTTCAACATTTCCAACCTGTTTCATTCTTCTCTTTCCCTCTTTCTGTTTCTCAAGCAGCTTCCGTTTCCTGGTAATATCGCCGCCGTAACATTTAGCAAGCACATTTTTTCTTAAAGCTTTAACAACAGATCTTGAGATAACCTTAGACCCGATTGATGCCTGGATTGCGATTTCGAACATTTGTCTGGGGATTAGCTCTTTTAATTTACTGCATACTTTCCTTCCCCAATCGTAAGATTTATCCCTGTGAACAATAATAGAAAGAGCATCAACCGGTTCACCATTAATAAGAATATCAAGCTTAACCAGGTCTGCTTTTTTGTAACCTGCATATTCATAATCGAAAGACGCATAACCACGGCTGGTTGATTTTAGCTTATCGTAAAAATCAAAAATTATTTCAGATAAAGGAAACTCATATTCTAAATCGGCTCGTGTGGGATCGATGTAAGTTGTGTTTTTATAAGTCCCCCGTTTATCCATCGCCAGTTTCATAATATTGCCGACGTATTCACTTGGCGTAACAATCTGCGCTTTTATATATGGCTCTTCGACATACTCAATTTCACCTACTGGTGGCATATCGGCAGGATTATCAACAATTATTTTTTTATTTTTTTTATTGTAAACATGATACTCAACGTTTGGCAGAGTGGTAATTATCGATTGATCATATTCTCTCAACAATCTTTCCTGAACAATTTCCATATGAAGCAATCCCAGGAAACCACATCTAAATCCAAAACCGAGAGCCACTGAAGTTTCGGGCTGGTAAATTAAAGCTGAATCATTTAAGCGGAATTTATCAAGTGCATCTCTAAGATCTTCAAAATCTTCAGAGTTGGTAGGATAAAGACCACTGTACACCATTGGCTTTACTTCTTTATAACCGGGCAGCGGTTTATCCGCCCCGTCTTTAGAATGGGTAACTGTATCACCAACTTTGGCATTCTTAACTTCCTTTATTCCCGAAATAAGATAACCAACATCGCCGGCAGAAAGTTTGTCGGTTTTTACTTTTTTTAAACCAAGCACACCTATTTCTTCAGCCATCATAATTTTATCGGTCGCAAAATATTTTATTTTATCCAGCATATTAAGGGTACCGTTAAAGATTCTTACATAAGCAATAGCACCGCGGTAAGGATCAAAAATTGAATCGAAGATAAGCGCTTGTAATGGAGCTTCCGGATTACCTTTTGGCGGCGGAATTTTTTCAACAACTGCTTCCAGCAACTCTTCAATTCCTATTTTAGCTTTTGCGCTGACTTTCAATATATCTTCTTCACTGCATCCAACCAGGTCTATAATTTGATGAGCAACTTTATCAACTTCTGCACTCGGCAGGTCAATTTTATTTATTACCGGAATTATTTCGAGCCCGGCATCTATTGCCAGGTAGAGATTGCTGATCGTCTGTGCTTCCACTCCCTGTGCAGCATCCACAACAAGCAGCGCTCCTTCGCAAGCCGTTAATGAGCGTGATACTTCGTAGCTAAAATCAACATGACCGGGAGTATCAATCAGGTTAAGAATATAATCGTTACCATCCAGCGCTTTATGAATCATACGGATAGCGTGAGATTTTATTGTTATCCCTCTTTCCCTTTCAAGATCTAAATCATCAAGTACCTGGTCTTTAGCTTCACGCGCGGTAATGGCGCCGGTTTTTTCCAGCATCCTGTCTGCAATAGTAGATTTACCATGATCTATATGCGCAATTATGCAAAAGTTTCTTATTCGTTTCATCATTTTCTTTTAATTGATGTGCAAATATAAGGAGGGAGTCTCTCTTATTAAAGGTTATGCCTTCACGAAGGCAAAGAACGAATTTCTTCCATATTAGAAATGGTATCTACAATTATACCTTCTCTTAAAGCATTTTCCGATACGGTCATCTCCTTTAGATTAAAAGTTTCGAATGCCTCGCAAAGAATTATCATACCGGCTGGAATAATATCTGCTCTCTTAATTTCCATTCCTTCTATAAACAAACGGTCAACGGGTGATTTGCATTTAAGAACTTCTGCTGTTAAATCGAAAAGTTCCTTTGCAGAAAATGTAAAACTGTTAAGCGATTTATTAAACTTGTTGAATCGTTTAAAATGGATTATTGCAGCTGCGGCTATAACTGTGCCCGAAGTGCCGACTGCAAAATCAAATTTATGTTCGGTATGCAGGTTTGAACAGGCATTCATTTTATCACGGATATATTTCCTGCACATTTCTATAGCAGTCTCTTCAAGAAGATAATCAGGAAAAAACATTTTACTTAATCTTACAGCACCTACCTTTATACTTTCAGCAAATTTAGATTCGCCTTTTTCACCCAACAGGAATTCAGTACTGCCGCCTCCAATATCAACACAAAGAATCCTTTTTTTCTTAACATCAATAACATTCTGAATGCCAAGATAAATTAATTCTGCTTCATCCTTTCCTTTAATTGCTTCAACAGAAATACCTGTGCTTTGATGAACCCTTTCGATAAACTCATTTTTATTTTTTGCCTCTCTTACAGCGCTCGTAGCAATAGCTCGTATTTCTGCGTTATAGAAACGTGCTATCTTTCCAA
>CBEPPX010000205.1:0-4322 GCA_965511205.1 uncultured Ignavibacteriales bacterium
ACCCAATAATTATCATCTAAATCATTCATCAATGAATAAGCTTTTGATAGCAATGGAATAATAGCTGAAGGATTCTCTGCATCAAATTTTTGTTCTGTTTCTTTAAGCAGTGAACCTATTTTATCAGTTCCGTCAATCCTTCTCCAGGATATATCGATATCTTCAAAAAGATTGTTTGCAGCTTCATCCCCATCCATTAGAAGAAAATAATTATAACGATTGCCACGCCAGGCTTCAAATCCAAATCCCTGGCTTTTATGCATGCTCCTGCTCTCCTCCGAAATTTCTGTGTACGATTTTCCAAGAAGGGGATTATAGCTGCCTAAGTTAACAGAAATAAGGGTATCAGAAGAAATTTCCATTTGATTAAATGCTGGAGTCCAACCATTCCAGTAAATTCTTTTTGGCTGCCATGGATTTACATATTCAAGCTGCTCCGGGAATGCTCCCTGATCTCCGGCTAAACGAAATGCTTCCAGGGCAAGAATCGCTGATGCAGTATGCTGTCCATGTCTTCCTTCCCCGGTAATTGGAAACCTTGTTACAATCACATCGGGTTTGAATTTTCTTATCACCCATACAACGTCTGAAAGGATTTTTTCTTTATCCCAGAATTTAAATGTCTCTTCCGGTGATTTTGTGTAACCGAAATCTATCGCGCGAGTAAAAAACTGTTCTGCCCCATCTATCCTTCTTGCCTGTAAAAGTTCCTCCGTTCTTATAACACCTAACAGTTCTGCCTGTTCATCTCCAATAAGGTTTTGTCCGCCATCACCGCGCGTTAATGAGAGGTAGCCGGTTCGCAGCAGCTTTTCAGAAGAACAATAAGTTAGGAAAGCCGTATTTTCATCATCAGGATGAGCACCAATATAAAGCACACTTCCAAGCACATTAAGTTTTTTAAGTGAAAGCTTAATTTCAGATGCGTTCATTACTTTATTTGGTTGGGAATAAATTAGTAATGAAAGAATTGGGAGGAGAAATAAAAGTTTTTTCAGCATATAGGTTATATTTTTTTATTGAATTTGAATAATTGCAATTTTGTCGTTGTTACCGATATTTTTTTCAGATACTAAAAGATAATGAATTGAAATTATTTTACAATAATTTACTTTAAGCTACTAAAAATAATTGATGAATTGTAGTTATTTAATTTGAGTGGAAATTAAAAAGAATATAATGGCAAAAAATATATGTTTGCAGTTAGATTCTCTATCCGCTTCAACAAATGAATTTACAGCGCATTGAGGTTTATCAATTACTTATATTTCTTATATTTACATTGTATTAATCAATTAAACTCTAAATGACCCGATGATTGAAATTGAAGGAATAAAGTTAGGCGGAAATAACCCGTTTGTGCTTATTGCCGGACCTTGCGTTGTGGAAAACGAAGAAATAACTCTGAGTACTGCTGAATCAATAAAGGCAATTACAGGAAAACTTGGGATTCCGTATATCTTTAAATCAAGTTATAAAAAAGCAAACAGAACCAGCATAAATTCATTTTCAGGAATTGGAGATGAAGAAGCAATAAACATTTTGGGTAAAGTTAAAAAATCTCTCAATCTGCCATTGCTTACTGATGTCCATAATTCTGATGAAATAAAAAAAGTTTATTCAATAGCAGATATTTTGCAGATTCCCGCTTTCCTTTCCCGCCAAACAGAATTACTTATTGAAGCAGGTAAGAGTGGTAAAGTAATCAATATTAAAAAGGGTCAGTTTCTTGCTCCCGAAGATATGAAGCATGCCGTTGAAAAAGTTGAATCGACCGGTAATAAAAAAATAATGCTTACTGAAAGGGGAACTACTTTTGGTTATCATAATCTTGTTGTTGATATGAGATCACTAGTAATTATGCGAGATTTTGGCTACCCTGTTGTAATGGATGCAACTCATTCTGTTCAACTGCCTGCAAACCAAAATGTAACCGGCGGGCAGCCGGAATTTATAAAACCACTTGCCAAAGCTGCTGCTGCAATTGGAATTGATGCACTGTTTTTAGAGGTGCACCCCGATCCAGCAAACGCGCTAAGCGATTCAGCTAGCCAACTTCCGCTTAACGATCTTGAAAAACTTTTAATTGAAATAAAAGAGATAGATTTTATAACTAAAAAATACCAGGTTTGATTATTATATTATATTCAATAAAAGAGAATTGCATTGACCGATAAGGAAATAATTGCTAATGGGAAAAAGGTAATCAGGATTGAAGCAGAAGCCGTTTCAAACCTGGGAAAAAGTATTGATGAAAATTTTGTTAAAGCTGTTAATACCATTTACAAAAGTAAAGGAAGAGTTGTTCTTACAGGTGTTGGTAAATCCGGTTTAGTTGCCAGGAAGATAGTAGCTACTTTAAACTCTACAGGGACTGCAGCAATTTATTTACATCCCACAGATGCACTACACGGTGATCTTGGAATGGTTCGTAAAAATGATGTGGTGATAATAATATCTAAAAGCGGAGCTACCGAAGAACTCCTCAAACTGATTCCGATGTTAAAAAGGATGGAAATAATATTAATTGCAATGTCCGGAAATAAAACATCTTCATTAAACCGGGATTGTGATATCGTCCTTGATATAAGCGTGAAGGAAGAAGCTTGTCCTCTCGATCTAGCACCAACTTCCTCTACTACAGCAACACTTGCCATGGGCGATGCGTTGTCGGTTGCACTCCTTGAAAAGAGAGACTTTTCTGTTGAAAATTTTGCCATGCTTCATCCAGGAGGCAGCTTAGGTAAAAGGCTCTCACTTAAAATTGATGAAATAATGACTAAGAATGAGCACGTTCCTATTGTTGCGGAAAATGCGCCAATGAAGGATATTATAATTGAGATGACAGGTAAACGGTTGGGGATGACCTGCGTTATTGATACCAAAGGTGTACTCATAGGAATAGTAACTGATGGTGATTTAAGACGTCTGCTGGAAAAAACCATGGAGATAAAAGAACTAAAAGCAAAAGATATTATGACCGGCGACCCGAAAGTTACAAGTAAGGATTACCTTGCATCGTTCGCATTGCAGACAATGGAAACATATAAAATTACTTCTCTCGTAGTTGTGGATGCTGAAAAGAAACCGGTAGGAATTGTTCACCTGCACGACTTAGTGAATCTTGGGCTTCAGAGAAGATGAAACTTATAAGCTTATTAATTGTCCTTCTATTCTTTTGCAGTTGTACAAGGGAAAAGGTAAAACCGCCCATCAATATATCTTTTGAGGGAGATGAATTACCTGCGCAGGAAAGCTGGAATTCAACTGTGTTCTTTACAGATTCAGGTAAAATGCGGGCTATTTTAACTGCCGGGCATTTACGGGTTTTTTCACAATCTAAAGAAACATTACTGGACAACGGAGTTCAGGTTGATTTTTATAATATGAACGAAATAAAAACTACAACCTTAACTTCAAAAAGAGGTAAGGTTGATGAACATACTAATAATCTTTATGCTTTAGATAGTGTTGTAACCGTTAACGACAGCGGCATAGTTGTAACTACCGAAGAGATGATGTGGAGAAATGAAGATAAAAAAATAATTTCCGATAAATTTGTAACCATTGTTTCGCCAAAAGAAAAAATCCAGGGTTATGGATTTGAATCGGATCAGCAATTGCAAAACTATATCATCTATAACATAACTTACATAACAAGAACCGACACACTTCAATGATAAAAGCTTTCGTCATTTCTTTTTTATTTCTTGTTATTTTCTCATCGACAACTTTTACGCAGGAAAGGAATGAGATGATAACGGTTATTGGAGACAGTCTCATTGGGAAAATGATTGAAGGTGAGTCAATTCGCGAAGTAATTGGTAATGTAACATTAACACAGGGGAAGGTTGTTGTAACTTGTAACAAGGCAATCCAATATCTTTCCAGGAATGAAGCTGAATTAATTGGTAATGTTGTTTTAAAGCAGGATAGTCTTACCATAAAAACCAAACAAGGATTTTATTTCGGAAATTCGAAAACAACTAAAAGTGTTTCCGGTATTGTTTTAGATGATCAAAAAGTCATACTTTCTGCGGACAGCGGCGAATATTTTTTTAATGAAGATAGAGCATTTTTCGAAACCAACGTAATACTTCGCGATTCCGCGATGACTCTAACAGCGGATGAGCTTACCTATTTCCAAAAAGATGACAGGGCTATTTCTGTTGGGAATGTTACAATTACCGATGAAAATAATGTTATTACTGCAGACAGTTTAGATCACTTTAGAAATACAAAACAAAGTATTGCTGACGGACATGTTAAGATTGTTAGTTACGATAATAACACAATTATTTTTGGAGATCACCTTGAGGATT
>CBEPPX010000206.1:0-4319 GCA_965511205.1 uncultured Ignavibacteriales bacterium
ATCTTTCCATTTAACATTTCTGATGGAAAGTTCTTTGCCAGCAGCGTAATTTTTTAACTCATTAAACTTTTTTGTATTAGGAACTTGCGTTATGAATAAACTACCAGTAACAGCATCGTTTACACTTGATGCAGCAATAAATACAATGTGCTTTCCATCAGGGCTCCATTCCATCTGTGTAATCTTACCAGGATTATCTAAATGTAATGTTCTCTCACCCGTTGCCGGATCGATCAAATAAACTTTTTTAAACATATAAGAATAATCGACAAGGTTTTTATCAGTAATGAATGCCGCTATTTGCTTTCCATCAGGGCTCCATTGAAAATCAAACACTGAAACATCACTGGTTATCTGCCTTGATGCCATCATCTGCGATTTAAGATGTAACAAGTAGAGATTTCTATCGAGATATTCTTCTTCATAAATTTCAGCATCAAATCCTTTTTCAATAAATTCCTTCTTTTCTTCACTTTCTAAAGAAGTTGCAACGAATGCAAGTTGGTTACCATCGCTGGTTATTTCATATTGAAGAACCGAACTTAAAGAGTTTGTTAATGCTACCGGTTCGGTTGAATCGAGCAATAACTTATAAACTTGTGTGAATTTATCTTCATTTAATTTTGCACGAAAGGTTATGCTTTTAGAATCAGGCATCCACCCAATTGATGAAACAAACACTTTGTCTCCCAACAGCTCTGTTGATTCACCATTTATCAAGTTAAATAAATACAGATAACGAAAATGGTTACCCGGCTCATCTTCCAATCGTCTTGGAGCGTGAAGAGTGTAAGCTATGTAGTTGCCATCAGGCGAAATTGATGTTTCCACAACATATTTAGTTCTTAGTAAATCGTAAGAGGTAAAAACATTATCCTGGGCAATAGAAACTGTTATAAAAAGAAATGAAAATATCAGAAAGAGAGATTTAGTTGGTCTTAGCATTTTGAAATTCCTTATATTAAATCAGCTATACAAATTTGGGTAAAAATGATTAGTAAAAAAAATGAAAGGAGTTTGCAAAGTAGATTTTATTAAAGTTCCATAAATTCCAGGGGGTATTCTATGATTCCAGATTTATCTTGCAATTCACCTTTAACGATTTCCAAAGCCATAAATGCTTCGTCTGGTGAATCGAAAGGAACTTTGATGCTCCAATTACTTGCTTTTGTAAAACCAAATTTTGGATAGTATTCAGGATGACCAACAACTATAACAGAACGAAATCCTAATTCTTCCGCTTGTACAAAACCTGCAGAAATTAATTTTCCGCCAATTCCCTTTTTTTGATATTTGGGAAGGACAGACATTGGTCCGAGTGATAATGTAGTATGTTTCTCAAGGTTAGAATTAATTTTTACAGGATAGAATAGTATATGACCGACAACCGTTTCATCTGTTTCAGCAACCAAAGAAAGTTCAGAAATAAACTGATCTTTTTCTCTTAGCTTATTAACCAGCCTTCCTTCACCTTCCTGCCCGAATGCCTGATCATTGATCTCTTTGATTCTTGCTAAGTCTTCCTTTAATTCCTGTCTGATAATAATTTTCATCTTTATAACCGTACAAAATAAAAGCCACCGTTAAGGTGGCTCATTAAATCTTGATTTGTTTTAGTTACTTATCTTTCCATTTTTTAATTCATCTGCCAGCCGGTCAACTTTGTAAATGTAGCGAATAGCTTCCATCATTCCTGCTGAATGAACTGAAACCATCCTGTTCTCTTCAGTTCTGAAGATAAAATTACCCGGCAATCCCTGGATGTTTCCATCAAATGCAAGTCCTACAACTTCAGCATTTTTATTTATTACGGGGCTGCCGGAGTTTCCGCCAATTATATCATTTGTAGAGACAAAATTAAAAGGAGTTGCCAGATCGAACTCAGCCGGAGGGTTCAACCATCTTTCGTGCAAATCCCACGGATATTCTTTAGCAAAAGAATTATGGCGATCATACAAACCATAAAAAGTTGTGATTGGCGGTGCAATAGTTCCGTTATAAGGAAAACCTTCTACAACACCATCTGAAATTCTTAATGTAAAAGTGGCATCGGGTGGAATGGATGTTCCATAAACTTCAAAAAGTGCTCTGCCTAACCGCTGGCTATAAGCATCTTCACTTGCAACAATTGCATCCATTTTTGCATCAAGTTCCTCTCCTTTAGGAACAGCATTAAGCAGAAAATAAATAAACGGATCATCTCCGCTTAAAATTGCATCCGATCCTTTTTCAACAAGATCCCTTATATCATCCAGGTTTGTTAAAGAAGAATTTGAGAGGACATATTCAACTGCCTCATCACCTTTTTTCCCACCGGTCATCTTTTCAACTATTTCGTTTTCGCTGCCAAGGTATCTGCGAAGAGTTTCTAATTTTTGCTTCAACATGTTGTTGTTCATTTCGTAATCAAAATCATCAGGCATAAGTGCATTAAGTGAATTTTCAAGCTCTTCGCCAATATATAATTCGCTTCTTTCATTTTCAGGAAGAGCAAGTTCCTGGGCTATAGCAACAAGCTCATCGGCAATAAAAAAGTAACGTGGTGTGGTAAACCTGTTCATACTATAAGCAAAACGCTTGTTGGAATATTTTTTCAATTCACTTCGTGATTCTCCAATCATTCCCCATAAATCGCCATACTTTTCATTAAGTTCATCATCTGATTGAACAGCATTTTTAAAACTTTGTTCAAAGTCTCTTTTTCTCTGCATCAAAACCGGATCTCTTAAACCTTTCAGCATTCCGGTGTAAGCTTTTTTAGAATTTTCAAAATTGAATAACCTATCCTGCAATTCAGGTTTTCTTTCAGGATTATTTTTAATTATTAAATTATAACTCTCGATCAAGCCGTCAATCATCTCAAGTGTGCGCGGATAACTAATATCCCTGTTATATTCCAGTTGAGCCACAGTTCTTAACCTATTAGTAGAACCAGGATTACCTACAACAAAAACAGCTTCGCCGGCTTTAATTCCGTTTTCGCTCCATTTAAGAAAGTTATCAGTTTGTAACGGATTACCTTCTTCATCATAAACCCTGTAGAAAGAACAATCTAAATTATATCGCGGGTAGGTAAAGTTATCCGGGTCGCCGCCAAAAAATCCTGCCTGGCTTTCAGGAGCAAAAACCAATCTAACATCAGTATATCTTTTGTAACCATAAAGAGAATATTTTCCACCATTGTATAATGGAGTAATAGATATATCGAGTCCTGTTTGTTCAGCGTATCTTTCTTCAATTTCAGTTATCTCATTATATTCAATCTCAAGTTTCTCTTCATCTGTTTTACCTTCATCAATAGCATCTTGAATTTCATCAGTAACATCCTCAATAAGTACAAGCTGATCAACGTACAAACCGGGAACGGGTCTTTCATCTTTCAGTGTGCTGGCAATGAAACCATCCCTATGAAGATCTTCGTCTTCTCCTGTAACTTGTGTAATAGTTTGTCTCGCACAATGATGGTTCGTCATAACCAATCCATCAGCAGATACAAATGATGCAGAACAATAATTAGCAAACCTTAAAGCTGCCAACCTTACATTATCAAACCATTCATCACTCAGGCTGAAATTATATTCTTCTGAAAAATAATCGGTTGGCGGAAAATCGAATGTCCACATTTTTCCATTGTCGAATTTGCCAGCTTTAACAGTGTCAAGATTCAGCCAGTTAGAAGATGATTGTGCAAATAAAATTCCGTTGGAAAGAGTAAGGGTTAAGATAAGGAACAGAATTACTGTTTTAATCCTGAGTTTGAAAAATTCCATTTTAACACTCCACAATTGAAATAATTAAGTGATATTTGTTAATAGAACGAGCTAACATAAAGAATAATTACTTTTGAAAAAAAGAGAAACTATGAGTGCGGTGCTTTTTATATATAAATGGGAAATGATGATCATAATCCTGGGTAGTAATTTAAGGAAAGCAACCGGACATATTTCACCTGCCGGTAAATAAACCGAAAATGCTTACTCATTGGTATGTTGTGCAACCTTAAATGTAAGAATCGGGTTGGTACAATGGTTCAATTTCCCATTCATCCTCAACCGTTCCAATACAATGCGAACATTTTGGAACGTTAAAAACCACCTTCTCTTCGTTGGGGGCTGCGCGAACAAAATTAAGAATTGTTCTGCAACTCGAACATTGTACAACATGCGATGTTGTTGTTTTCGCACTGCAATCAGGACAAAGATAACCTAAATCCCCGGGACCCTCCTTCGGGTTAACCAGGAAAATAGAGTTACATTTAGAATTGTTGCATTTAGCGAAGTGCCATTTAATCGTATCAGTATTTTCGATATTGCTCTCCA
>CBEPPX010000207.1:0-4288 GCA_965511205.1 uncultured Ignavibacteriales bacterium
TAATCTTTGTTAGCTGTGTAGTCCCTGCTCGATTTACTTGTGCGGCTTGCCAGCCAAATTCCAAAATCAGGGTGCAGCAATGAATACATCCACTGCGTAGTCTTGTTTCTTAAAACCCATTTTAAAATTTTATAACCCGTATCATTTTCAACCATTCCATCGCCATGACCAATAAAATATTTCTTCTCGTTTAATGAAAAATTAACCACATCCCTATACATTGTGGCACCAATTTCCTTTTCAAAAAAATCGCGATGTAAAAAATCGTGATTGCCGATAAAATAATGAACCTTTATTCCCTTATCCGTAAGGTTTTTCAGAGCAGTTAAAGTTCTGAAATATCCTTTTTGATAAACTCTTTTATACTCAAACCAATAATCAAAAAGATCACCGACAATAAAAAGTTCATCACAATTAGATTCAGCAAATTCAAGGAACTTTACTAAGAGTTTTTCTTTTTCCTCTTCAACTTCCTTTGGCTGCAATCCAAGGTGGATATCCGAAATAAATAAATACTGCTTAATCACATATTCCAACAAAATTTGTAAATACTTTTTAAAAGTAGTGATATGCTATCTGAAATAAAATATAATTAATCTCTTCTAAAGTTCCCGTGCACTCATTAATAGCCAGTTATCCGGATTTAAAATTACAAATTTTACTTTATCAATTGTCAGTATTTTTATTTGCGTCTCCCTGGAATTAATCTCAAAAATATATCTTTCCTCCTCACCGTTTTCCAATTGTATTAAAACTTCAAGCGGAAAATGATAGGTATCATATTCTTTCTGCACCTGGTTAAGGAATAAGATATTGTCATACTCATCACCTTCTTTTTCTGATTTCCACTCATACTCGAGTTCAATTTCTCCTTCACCATTTATCCACTGATCGAAAAACTTATCCAAATCCTTTCCCGAAACATGTTCACAAATTTCCTGGAAATCTTCAGTTGAAGCATTCTTATATTTAAACAATTCGAAGTAATTTCTTAGAACTTTGAAGAAAGTAGAATCACCTATTTCATTTCGAAGCATATGCAGAACCCATGCTCCTTTATTATACACTGTGCTGGTAAATAGAAATGATCCGGGTGAAGACAATCTTCCAGGGAAATTATCCCTGTAATTACTTATCATCGTAGATTGCAAAGCACCCTTACCGGATTTAAATTCGTAATAAAGTGCTTCAGAATAGGTTGAGAAACCTTCATTTAACCATATATCTTTCCAGGATTTAGGTCCAACGGCATCACCCCACCAATGATGAGCTAGTTCGTGAATAAGAACATCCTCAAAGTAATTGCTTCCTGTAATAATATTGGAAGCAACACCTGTAATTGTTTGATGCTCCATTGCTCCCGCTTGCCATAAAAACTCTGCTATTCCATACTTCTCATCCATAAATGGATACTCTCCAAATGTTTCTGCAAAAAACCTTATATACTCAGGATGCTCCGCAAAACCGATTTTTGCCTCTTCCAACTTTTCCTGTGAAACATAATACTGAAGAGAGAGTGTTTCTGTTCCATCAAGAGAAACATATTCATCCGAAAATGTTTCATAATCCGATGAATAAATAGCAATAAGATAAGTTGAGATTGGATAGACAGTTTTCCAATGATATGTTTTTCGGCTGCCGTTGGTTTTCACATCAACCAGGTTTCCGTTTGATAAAGATATATTTGAAGAGTCGTTTGTTATTTTCATATCGAGCAGAGCTTTATCAGTTGGAAAATCGTTGCAAGGAAACCATGTTGAAGCATAATTTGGTTCACTTAAATTATAAATAAATGAATTGCCGTTTTTCTTCCCGAACACGAAACCGGATAGTCCTGCCTTCTTTGGAGTTCCACTATAACTAACTTTTAAGGCGAAAGTATCTATACTAGGTTCTGTAATGGGCACTGTAAACCGGGTACCTTCACAAATAAATTCTGTTTGAATATTATTGAGCTTTACTTCTGTAATTTTAAAATTATCATAGAAATTCAATTCAATAACTTCCAGATTTTCATATATGAGTTTCCCTTTTATTATCGCTGTTGCTTCAAATTTCTTATCTCCCGGGTGAAGATCAAACGATAGATCGTAATGGAGAACATCTATCTTCCTCTGATTTTCAGAAATGTAGTCATCGTCTAGCTGCGCAACAAAATAAGAAAGACGTGAACAATAAGTTTGCTTGTTTTCCTTGATAAGCTGAGGATTAATTTCAGCTAGTACAATATTTTGGTTGGTATCCTGGTTAAAGAGTAAACAAACCAAGATTGCAGTAAAGATTATTTTCTTAAAAATTCTCATTGAGCTCATCAGTTTTAAAATTAAAAATTAATTGATGTTTTAATATTAACGATTTCTTTAATTGCCAATCAAATCATATTTATATATCTTTTACATTAAAATAATAAGAGAGTTCGATGTCTTTTCCCGGTTCTTCCATTTTAAGAGATACACTAACAATGCTGTTGGCGGGTGGACAGGGCGAAAGATTGTACCCGCTTACAAAAGTACGAAGCAAACCTGCCGTTCCTTTCGGAGGAAAGTACAGGATTGTAGATTTTTCCCTTTCGAATTGTCTTAACTCCGGATTAAGAAGAATCTACGTGCTTACACAATATAAATCCGATTCTTTAAATCAACATATTTTTGAAGCGTGGAGTATTTTCAATCCTGAGCTTGGTGAGTTCATCTATTCTATACCGCCACAGAGAAAAATGAATAACGATTGGTACCTGGGCACAGCAAACGCCATCTACCAGAATAAAAATTTATTTTCATCCGACAGGAAAGCAACGCGAGTGCTAATACTTGGAGGCGATCATATTTATAAAATGGATTACCTAAAACTTTTGCAGTATCACGCAGATTCAAAAGCTGACCTCTCTATTGCCTGCCTTGAAGTGCCAAAATATGAAGCCAGCAGGTTTGGAGTTGTTGGCGTGGATGAGAATTACCGCGTTCAATCTTTTATTGAAAAGCCGAATAAGCCCCCCGAAATACCTAATAAGAAAGGATACTCTTTTGCTAATATGGGTATTTATGTTTTTGATGCTAAAGTGCTTACTGAAATCTTTAACGAAATGGAGAGTGAAAAAATTGAGAACAATGACTTTGGACATGATATAATTCCTTATATGGTTAAACAGAATCATAATGTTAATGCTTATAAGTTTATTGACGAGAATAAAAAATCACAGCCATACTGGAAAGATATTGGAACATTGGACAGCTATTATGCTGCCAGCATCGATTTGCTTAGTATTACACCGGAATTTAATCTTTACGATTCCCACTGGCCTATGCGCACTTACCAATACCAGTTCCCTCCTGCCAAAACCGTTTCGCACGAAGGTGAAAGAGTTGGACGTGGAATTAACTCGCTTATTTGTGATGGCTCAATTGTATCTGGTGGTTTGGTTGAACGATCGCTTATTGGACCGAACGTTAAAATTAATAGTTTTTCTTATGTTACCGATTCTATAATTATGAACAACTGTAACATCGGAAGGCATGCACGGGTTAGAAGAGCTATTATTGATAAGAATGTTAACGTGCCGGAAGGTTACGAGATAGGTTTTGATCAGGAAGGTGATAAAAAGAAATTTACCGTTACCGAAACCGGAATTGTTGTTATCGGTAAGAATGAAATCCTTCCTGAATCATTAGAAATGAATACTATTTAATCTGCTTTAAATCACATATTTCTGCTTCTTCATAATTATACTTGACATCTTCCTTTTTTTTTATGACTTTCCTTTCAGGGTATTATTGCATTTCTATTTAATAATTTAAAATGAATTCATCACTAGAAAATAAACTAAAAAACCTGCCGGTAAAGCCGGGCGTTTACCAATTCCTTAATGATAAGGGGAAAATACTATATGTGGGCAAAGCAAGAAATTTAAAGAACCGCGTACGAAGTTATTTCCATTCAAAACCTGGTAATGCAAAAACCGAAGCTTTAAGAAAAAAGATATATGATTTTGAATTAGTTGTAACTGATACGGAAGTTGAAGCTCTGGTTTTAGAAAGCAACTTAATAAAGGAATTAAAACCAAGGTACAACGTAGATCTGAAAGATGATAAATCATTCCCATTTATTAAAGTTACCAGCGAGCCCTACCAGCGTGTCTATTCAACAAGAAGAATTATAAAGGATGGCTCAAATTATTTTGGTCCTTACACAAGCGTTAAAAGCATGAAATCAGCATTAAGAATGGTTAATGAAATATTCAGAATCAGAAGTTGCAAGTATGATATAAATGATGAATCGATAGCAAATAAAA